>DATHEN010000980.1:0-3023 GCA_035318565.1 Polyangiaceae bacterium | reverse complement strand
GCTCACGACAGCCGTTTGGGGCACCCGTGCCGTCGCGCTCGTGCGCTTGGCGCTGCATGAAACGTACACATTGCTCGACGTTCGGAATGAGCCTGCCCTTGCGAGTTTTCGCGCCGAGCTGCGCCGGCAAATGGCGACGTTCCCCGCCGAGCCGTACTTCCCGCAGCTGGGCGCTCTCGTAGCTTGGCGGACGAACGCCGATCCGATGCCGTGGCTTACCCGCACCCTGGAGCGGGACCAATCCGCCGGTCGTGCGCACCTCCTGCTCGCCAATGTGCTAGCGCGCCGGCAAGCCCAGAGCCAAGCGCTCATGGAGCTTCGCCTCGCGATCGAAGGCGATCCCAGCCTGAGTGTCCGGGCGAGTCAACTGGCGATCGATTGGACGCGCGATCCCGAGCGCTTGATGCGCGTCGTCCCTGACGGCACGCAGGGCGTCGAGCCGTTGGTGGCGATGGCCAAGCGCGTTCCAGGTCGCGAGTACGACGAGCTCCGAGAGCGCTTGATCGACGAGGCACTTCGGCGCAACCCGGATTCGCCCCGCGTGCTGCTGACGCATGCGGAGCATCTGTTCGAGGCGCTCACCACGGGCGTGGACCGCTGTCGCGACGCGGCTCGCGCCAAGTGCGTTGCCACGTTGGAAAGTCACGCGCGAAGGCTCCGGCATATTGACCCCCGAAGCTTTGCTGGGACGGAGATCGTGGTCAGGCTGCTGATTGCTCAAGGGCAAGCGGAACGCGCCGCGCAACGGCTCGACCGTCCGTGCTTCGACTTCATCGACGTCGAACGCTGTCTGCGACTGCGAATGACCGTAGCGTTCGAAACGAAAAACCATGATGCCCTGACGCAGGCGGCGAGGGACTACGCCACGTCCATCTGCAGCGGACCCCGCGAGTGCGCCCGTGTAGCAACCTGGATCGGCGAATTTTTCAGAAAGCGTCGCATGTACGCTCAAGCGGTGAGCTATCTCGAGAGCGCGGCACGCGACGATCCCTCCGTGCACCGGTGGCTGGCTGTGGCAGATTCCGCGGAGGCCGCCGGGGCCACGGGTCGCCAGCTCAACGCCCTCCAACACGTTCAGCGGCTGCCAGGCGGGGAGAGTCCGGCAGTGCAGGCGAGGTTGAATCGAGCCAAGGACTCCACGTCCTTGTTTTTACTCAGAAAAACAGCGATAGAAGCGCGCGTGCCGTGAACATCCGACGGCCTCCGCGCAACATAAGCTTTCGCCTGACGCGGTTGAACTTGGGCTCCGTCAAAGCTATGGTGCCGCGCTTCCGGACGCCGGCTTGCTCGCATAAATAACTGATTTAATTGAGATTTCGATTCAGATCCGCCGCGCTTGAAGCATGGGCTTCAGCACGGCAGCGGGCCCGCGTATATGAACGAGGTGCTTCAAATTGGCGGTCGTTTCGTTGGAACGGGCGCACCGTGTTTCTTGGTCGCGGAGGTGGGCCAAGCGCATGACGGTAGCCTTGGCACCGCTCACGCCTACGTGGATGCTGCAGCGGACGCTGGCGCCGATGCAGTGAAGTTTCAGACGCACATCGCGCATGCCGAATCGACGCCAGGCGAGCCATGGCGCGTGCGGTTCAGCCGGCAGGACGAGACGCGCTTCGACTACTGGAAGCGCATGGAATTCGAGCCCGCGCAGTGGCGCGAGCTTGCGCAGCATGCGCGCGAGCGGAATCTGGAGTTTCTGTCCACCCCGTTCTCGCTAGACGCCATCGAGCTCCTCGAGCAACTCGAGCTGCCGGCATGGAAGGTGGGTTCGGGCGAAATCGGCAACGCGGTGTTCTTGCGCCGCATGGCTGCCACCGGCAAGCCGGTGATCCTGTCCAGCGGCATGTCGTCGTGGTCTGAGCTCGACGGTGCGGTAGAGCTGGTTCGTAGCAATGGAGCGGCGTGCGCCGTCCTGCAATGTACGACCGAGTATCCGTGCCCACCGGAAAAGGTCGGACTCAACGTGCTCGACGAGCTACGCAAACGTTATGGCGTGCCCGTGGGTCTTTCCGATCACTCGGGCCAACCCTTTGCGGGACTGGCCGCGGCCGCGCTCGGCGCAAATCTGCTCGAAATGCACATCGTGTTTTCCAAGCGCTGTTTCGGTCCCGACACGCCGGCGTCGCTCACGATCGATCAATTTTCGGAGCTGGCGCGGGGTGTGCGCTTCATCGAACGTGCACTCAAAAACCCCGTCGACAAGGAAGCGGAGGCGCGGCGATTGAGCGAGCTGAAGCGCATCTTCGGGCGTAGTATCGTGGCGGCGCGCGCGCTACACGCGGGGCAGGTGCTCCAGCCGTCGGACATCGCGCTGAAGAAGCCTGCCGGAGGGCTCGGAGCCAATGATTTCGATCGAATCGTGGGCAAACGCCTGCGACGGGAGCTGCAAGTGAACGACATTATTCGCGAGGGCGACGTTGAGCTCTGAGCGCAGGCGCAAGGTGTGCGTCGTGCTCGTGGACCGCGCCAACTATGGGCGCCTCAAGCCGGTCATGGCGGCGATTGCCGCTGACTCGCGGCTCGAGCTGCAGGTGCTCTGCACGGGGACCATGGTGCTGGAGCGCTTCGATCAGCCGGCGAGACTCGTGCGCGCGGACGGATTTCCTGTCGACGCCATGGCGTATGTGGAGCTCGAAGGCTCGACGCCCGTAACGATGGCGAAATCCGTTGGTGTGGCGCTGCTCGAAATCGCATCCGAGCTGCGACAACTCGCCCCGGACGTCATGCTCGTCATAGGTGACCGGTACGAAGCGCTGGCCGCCACCATCGCTGCCGCGTACATGAATATCCCCATAGCGCACATGCAGGGTGGGGAGGTGAGTGGTTCGATTGACGAGAGCGCGCGCCACGCGATCACCAAGTTTGCGCAGTTTCATTTCCCTTCCACGCAGCGCTCCGCCGACTACCTGATTCGCATGGGGGAGCGGCCGGAGACCGTGCTCACGATCGGCTGCCCGAGCAGCGATATTGCCCGGGTGCTCGATCGCACGTTGGAGCCCGCGGTGGTGAACGAACGGGGAGGCGGC
>DATHEN010000979.1:0-3591 GCA_035318565.1 Polyangiaceae bacterium | reverse complement strand
ACCGAGCGCTTCAACGGTATCGTCGGGCCCGACTCGTTCAACGCGGTGCTGGCCAATCCTTCGTATCTTGCCGGCCGCACGCGCGGCACCAACGCTGCCGATCAGGAGGTGGTGAGCATTCTGCTCGGGCGCGACTTCGATACGCTCGACTGGCGCAGTCCCGAGCTCATGCCTCAGGCGCAAGGCAAGCTGACGCCGTCACTGCCGATGGCAGGGGGTGATCAGGACATCCCGACTTGGTGGTGGACTCACAACAAAACACGCTACCTGTGGGTCGCTTACGGCAGCTCCGGCAGCTCGCGCGGCAACTTCTTTCCCGCGTCCACGAATCCCTATGACGGCCACTGGAGCAAGCGCCGCGAGGGCGATTTTCAGGACATGGACATGTGGCTGAACGCGGTCGAAGCGCCGAAGTTCGTGGGCCCGGCCATCGACGTCGCGCTCGCCGAGCAAGGCGCCATTCTGTTTCATACGAAAGACCTGTGGTCCGATCCGGCAAACGCCGATATTCCACGACCAGGCGGCAACGGATCGTGTGCGGGTTGCCACGGCGCATACTCGCCGCGCTTCAGTCAACAGCCCGGCTTCTTACCGGACACGCGTCTCGCCGGTATGAGTGGCTACACCGTGCCGATCGAAATCGTGGGCACGGATCCCGCGCAATCCAACCTCTTTACCACGACGCTGAAGGGCGATCGCTCGGCGGTCGGTGGCTTCAATGCCTTGTGGATGTCGTACCCCGACGCCGTGGAAGGGTACCGCATGCCCGAAGAGCGCGGCCCGGGGGAAGGCCCGTTCCCGCCCGAGATGGGCGAGACAATACCGGGTCGCAAGTGTGGTCTGGGAGCGAAGGGCGGTTACACCGCGCAGCCATTGCACGGCGTGTGGGCGTCGGGGCCGTATTTTCACAACGGAAGCGTCCCCACGGTATGGGACGTGCTCGGCCCCGCGACGCGTCCCGACATCTGGCGCCGCCAGCGCGTTCCTGAAAATGAAGCGACACCGGGGCTTGGCGACCGGGGCTTCGATACCGTGCTCTCGCGCGCGTACGATTACGAAAAGCTCGGCTGGAAGTACGAGCGCCTGGAGTGCGATCCCAGTCCGAGCGCGCCCTACAACTTGAGTTGCCAGTCGGGTCACGACGTCACTACGGCACCGGGCCCGAACGCAGTAGCCGACCGCACGGTCTACAACACGCACGCCTACAGCAAAGGCAACGGCGGCCATGCGTACACGAAAGTGCTGACGGACGCGGAGCGTCGCGCGTTGGTCGAATACCTGAAGACGCTGTAACGACTGGCTGAGCCAGCGAGTGGGTCACGGTCGGCCAAAGAAGGGGACCGTGTTCGTAGGTCACTGACGGCTCTAAGAACTCGTGTCATTGCTACGACGACGAGGATCTACCGCGATTCGCGGGCAAGACGAGAACATGCAGAAAACTACGATCGCTTGCGTTGCGCTGGGGCTGACTCTAACGGCTTGTAGCAAGTCGGACCAATCACCGAGCGGCCCGCCCTCGGCGGCCAAAGTCAGCAGCGCGGCGGCTGCTGCGTCGAAGCCTCTACCGCCTTTCGTGCCGACGATCGGCGGGACCTCCACGGGCATCTATCTTCACTTCGTGGAAGTCGCCATCCACGAGCATGGCGCGGTCGAGGCGCGAATCCAGACGCTCGACGGCGCGCCGATCGGGAATCCGGCCAAGGTGAAGATGCTCGTGACGCTGCGAAGTAAGACCAGCGATCGCGAGCGTGTCGAGCTCGCGTGGGAACCCTCGCGGCAGCGCTTCGTGGGTCATGCTCCGGCGCAAGCCGAGCTGGTTGCGGCGGCCCCTCTGGGCGTGGAGGTGACCACGACGGGTGCTCCGGAGCGGGTCAAGCTCGAGCACGCGCCGCTCTTGAGAGCGCCCGAGTTTGGCGGCTCCGTGCTGGCAGCAGGCAGCTTTGGCGTGGAGGTGGTCGCGAAGTCGAGCGGCGAAGTGCAAGCGTACGTGCGCGGCGAGGATGGCGCGATTCTTCCGCTGCCGACCCTGATCGCGCGCGCAACCGCACGGGGCGTGGACGGCAAGACCAGGGAGCTGAGCCTGCCCTGGGACGCAAAGAGCGGCGCCTTCATGCATCGCGCCGGCGCTGCACCGGACCTTTCGTCAGGACCACTGCAAGTGCGACTCGGTATCGGAGACAGCACGTACACCGGTGGTCTGGGTGCGGTATCGCTCCTGCCCGACGCAAGTCACGGCGGGCGCGTGCTCACTGCGGGTGCGTATTCGCTGGAGCTCGTTCAGAACGGTGCAGCCGTGAACGCGTACGTGAATGACGCCTCCGGAAAGCCCAACGTAGGCGGAGATCTCGACTTGTGGTTGGCGATTGGCTCGGAGGCCGGCACGTTCACTCGCCTTGCCTGGGACGCGCGCAAGCAGACCTACAACGGCAAGCTCGCACGGAAGCTCGACCTCGCCACGCTGCCGATTCGCGCTCTCGTGCGTGACTCACACGGCGTGGAAATAGGTGGCCTGGCCCGTGCGCCAGCGGCAATCGTCGCCCAATTGCACGCACGCGCGCAGGCCGACAACGCGAAGAACGATGCCGCCGATGCGGGTGCGCACACGGCGCAGCTCACGACGTCCAGCAGCGGTCCATGAGTGGGAGCAGGTGTGCTGAAAGGGAGGACGAATCGTCCGGCCCTCGAATCGAGAACAGGGGCTCGATGCGGGAAGGCGTGTCGTTCATAATGAGGTATCGGCCCGAGCTGGCGATACCTCGAGCATGGCGCGTATCAAGGGCACTTCCTTCATCGAAGTCGTGAAGGTGTTGCGGGCGAACCGCGACGTTGCCGCGACGCTCGTGCCCGCGCCACTTCACGGCTACTTCCACGACCGATTGCTGCCGAACAATTGGTATCCGGAAGAGGAATACAAGGTTTTGCTGCTGGTGGTCGGCAGAATACTAGCTCCGCTGATCACCTCGAACGTTTGGGAGTTTCTGGGCGAACAGGGGGCGAGCCGGGACTTCGCGCGCACGTATGCGTCATTCGTTCGCATCGGTGATCCACGAGGTTCATTGCTGCTTTCGGGTCGCATCTGGTCGCTCTACCGCGACACCGGTCGGCTGGAGGTCCTGCTCGATCCCGAGAACGGTCTGCGGACAGAGGCCCGGGCGTTGCTCTACGACTACGAGCTCGCGTGTCCCGAGATAGCCGGCACGATAACAGGATACTTTCGCACCCTGGTGCGGCTATCGGGCGGGCGCGACGTGCGTGTAGAGCTCGTCAAAGCACGTCCCTACAAGCAAGGGCCGAGCGAGTGGACGCTCCGCTTCGACGCGCCGCACACGTGAACGACAAACGCTCGCGCGTCCACAGGGTTCCCCTTTTTGGCAGGCTCGGTCCCACGCGCTGTAGCACGTCGAGTCGTTGCCGAGCTCGCTTCGACGGAGTCGAGACAAAGCTGTTTCGCGCGAGCGTCTGACAGCGTCGCGCGCGCCGCGTATATTGCGAGAAAGAGGTTTCTCGTGCGCAAATTTTACACGCAACGCGATCCGATTCTCCCGATGCATCATCCGAGCTTGCTCGTGCGCGAAGCCGTCGCGCAGGGAG
>DATHEN010000978.1:0-7373 GCA_035318565.1 Polyangiaceae bacterium | reverse complement strand
TTCTGTGTGGGCGAGCCCTGGAATGCGCGCGCGATCGCGGACGGCACCGGCTTCACGGCGATCAACACGCAGGACATGTGGAAGGATCATCCGGAGAAGGTGTGCGCGTTCAAGGCCGACTTTGCGGCCAAAAATCCCAAGACGGTGAAGGCCGTCTTGAAGGCGCTGCACGAAGCCAGCGTTTGGCTCGATGAGATGAAGAATCGCCCCGAGCAGGCGAGCCTCGTCTCGAAGCCCACGTACATCAACTGTCCCCCCGAGCTGATCTTGCCCCGTCTCAAGGGGGAGTACGACTTCGGCGACGGTCGCAAGAAGCAGGACGAGAACTACATGATCTTCAGCTCGCGGAACTGCAACTACCCGCAGCCGAAGTACCTGGTCTGGTGGCTCTCGCAGTTTCGCCGCTGGGGCATGGTGGAAGGGGCTCCCGATTACGCGGGCGTCGCGAAGCAGGTGATGCGCAACGACATCTACGAAGAAGCCATGAAGGAGCTCGGCGTTTCCCACGCTGGGCGTAACGACGACCCCGAGACGCTGTTCGACGGCGTGACATTCGATCCGAAAGATCCGGAGAAGTACGCGGCGTCCTTTGCAGTTCACAACCGGAAGGGATGAGACATGAGCAAGTCGGTCAGCATCTTCGGTAAAAAGGTGGTCTGGTTTCTGCTTCCGATCGTCGGCACGCTATTCGTGCTGATCGGCTGGAGCGTGCTCAGCGCTACCATCGCGCCGAATCTGCCGTCTCCGGGCAAGACTTGGGAAATGAGCCGGCCGTACATCGTGGAGCCGTTCGCCAAGCGGGGTGAGCTCGATCAGGGCATCTTGCGCTTCACTTGGTACTCGCTCTTACGAGTTGCGCAGGGCTACAGCCTGGGTCTCGTGATCGGTATTCCGCTCGGCTTTCTGCTCGGTATGTCGAAGCTGTTCGCGCGCTGCGTGGATCCCACGATTCAGCTGCTCAGGCCGGTGTCGCCCCTGGCCTGGCTGCCGCTCGGTTTGGTGCTGTTTCAGAAGCCGGATCCAGCGGCCACGTTCTCGATCGCCATGTGTTCGATGTGGCCCACGGTCCTCAATACCGCGCTCGGCGTGCGTTCGGTTCCCGAGGACTACATGAACGTGGCGCGCGTTCTCAAGCTCTCGGCATGGAAGCGTCTGGTCAAAATCATTCTGCCCGCCGCGCTGCCCTACATGTTCACGGGCTTCCGCTTGAGCCTCGGCATCGCGTGGCTCGTGATCGTCGCGGCGGAGATGCTCACGGGCGCGCCCGGCGTCGGCGGCTTCCTGTGGCAGGAATACAACAGCTTGATCTACGAGCACATCATCCTTTGCATCATCACGATCGGCGCGGTGGGCTTCGTGCTCGACCGTCTGATGGGTCTCGTCGAGCGTCGTTTTCAGACGGCCTGATCGAGTTCTTACCAAGGAGCAGTCGTGGCGTTTCTAGAACTGCGCGGTGTGTCGAAGGGTTTCGGTGAAGGATCGCGCCGGAGCGAAGTTCTGCGGGATATCTCGCTCGATGTGGGAGAAGGTGAGTTCGTTGCCATCGTCGGTTACTCCGGCGCCGGCAAATCGACGTTGATGTCGCTGTGCGCGGGGCTTTCGAAGCCCGATCGGGGTTCGGTGTTGCTCGGCGGAAAAGCCGTCGTCGGTCCGGGCCCCGATCGCGGAGTGGTTTTTCAGAACTACTCGCTCCTGCCGTGGCTGAGCGTTTACGAGAACGTGTACCTCGCGGTCGATCAAGTCTTTCGGACCTGGGCGCCGGCCAAGAAACGCGAGCACACCGAACGCTTCGTCGAGATGGTGAACCTGACTCCAGCGTCCGCCAAGAAGCCGGCGCAGCTCTCGGGTGGAATGCGCCAGCGCGTCTCCGTGGCGCGTGCGCTCGCCATGGACCCGAAGGTACTGCTCATGGACGAGCCGCTGAGCGCGCTGGACGCGCTCACCAGGCCGACCTTGCAGGACGAGATCGAACGCATCTTCCTGCTCAGCCACAAGACCGTGCTCTTGATCACCAACGACGTGGACGAGGGCATTCGCCTCGCCGATCGCATCATCCCGCTGAGTGCGGGCCCTGCGGCTACATTGGGCGACCCCGTTATCGTCGATTTGCCGCGCCCGCGCGATCGGCGCGCGCTCAATCACAATCCGCGCTTCAAGGAAATTCGCGCAGAAATCGTGCGTTCGCTCGTGCAACTCGGGCCGAAGAACCGAAGCTCCGTGCGGCCGGAGCCTCGCGTCGCGGCGCTCGACTCTCGTACCGTCGAGGTGGGTGCATGAACAACAAGTATCTGGAAATCTGGAACGTCAGCAAAGCCTATCCCACGCCCGATGGCGACGCGGTCATCGTTCAGGACTTCAACCTGAACGTTGCCGAAGGCGAGTTCATCAGCATCATAGGACATTCTGGCTGCGGAAAGTCGACGGTGCTGTCGATGATCGCGGGTCTCAATCCGCTCTCCGGCGGCGGCATCGTGCTGGCCGGGCGCGAGATCACGGGCCCGGGTCCGGACCGCGGCATGGTGTTTCAATCGCCGTGTCTATTGCCGTGGTTGACCGCGCTCGGAAACGTGGAGCTCGGCGTCGACCAGGTCATGCCCGAGCGCTCGCGCAAGGAGCGCCGGGACGTGGCGGCGCATCACCTCGAGCTGGTCGGCCTCGGTTCCGCGCTGAACAAGAAGCCGCACGAACTTTCGGGGGGCATGCGGCAGCGCGTGGGCCTGGCGCGAGCCTTCGCGCTGTCGCCCAAGTTGCTGCTGCTCGACGAGCCCTTTGGCATGCTCGACTCACTGACCCGCTTCGAGCTCCAGGACGTGCTGCTCGAGCTCTGGTCCGACGACAAGAAGACCGCGGTCATGGTCACCCACGACGTGGACGAGGCGCTATTCCTCTCCGATCGCGTCGTGATGATGACTACCGGGCCCGCCGCCACGGTCGGCGAAATCGTGAGCGTGCCGTTCGCGCGCCCGCGCGATCGACAAGTGTTGTTCGAGTCCGCCGAGTACTACCCGTACCGTGAACGGCTGATCGGATTCCTGGAGGACCAGGCGACGGCTCCGCCGTCCGCCGCCGCAGAGGGCGAGGCTTCCATGCAGATCGACGCTGTACGGCTCCGGTCAGCTGTCGGTTCGTTTCCGGCTCTCCACGCGCGGTAAGCAGATGCTCACCGTGGTCCCGAGCCCGAGCTCGCTTTCCAGGCGCACGAATCCACCGTGCTCGGTCACGAAGCGCTTCACGGAAGCAAGCCCCAGGCCGGTGCCTCCCGAGCCGTCTCGGGTCGTGAAAAATTCGTCGAAGGCGTGGGCACCGACTTCCTCGCTCATGCCTACGCCGGTGTCGCTCACGCTGAGCACCACATAGCGCGAAGGGCCCTTGCTGACCTTGTGATCGCACGTCAGCGCCGCATTGGCGGTGGTGATGGTGACCCGTCCGCCGTGTGGCATGGCGTTGCGCGAATTGGCAAGCAGGTTCAGGAGCGCGTGTTCCAGGCGTGCCCGCTCCGCGCGCGTCTCGCCCAGGCCCTCGTCCAGAGCGAACATGATCTCGGCGTTGGCGCCGAACAGTCGCTCGATCAGCGGGCGCAGTTCGGTGATGACCTCGCTCAAATTCAGCGCCTCGAGGCCGCGGCCCCGGGGACGTGCGACGGCGAGTGCGTCGCGGGTCAGTGCGGCGGCCCGGGTGGCGAGGGACTCGACGTCGGCGACGAGCGGCGCAATCGTCTGGCTGCCCTGCACCTCGCTCGCCAGAGCCGAGCTGAAGCACATCATGGGCGTCAGCAAATTGTTCAGATCGTGAATCACGGTCGCCGCCATGAGCCCGAGCGATTCGGCCTGACGCAGGTGACTGATTTCCTTCTTCAGGTCGTGCAGGGCGCGTTCGTAAGAGGCGTCGCGCGCGCGGATCACCACGTAGTGTTCGACCGAAAAGCCCTCGAGCACGAGGTGACCGCTGGTGTTCGGGCGCGCAACGACCAGCGCGCCCCGACCGCGATCGCGAAGCTCGGCCAAGAAGCGCCGGGTCGAGTCTGCGATTCGGTCCGGTTCGAACAACTCGAGGAGCGGGGAATACTGGATTTCACGTGCGGCGAGGTTCGTCTCCACCACCAAGCCGGCAGCGTCGAGTACGATGATCGGTTCCGGTAAGAATTCGAGGACGAAGCGCGGCAGGACGCTATCCGGGGACTTGGTGCGTTCGTCTGGCATGCCGTACGAGTACGACCGCGGATCGAGATCGCGTATCAGCGGAGCAGCCTTTTGCGTGTAGGACATTAGGTACCCGGGATCATGAAGGCGTGCCGGCGTCCGGAGGCGCTGGGCCCGCCGGCCTGCCGACCGCGTGAGCGATCGCAATTTCGACGGCCAGCTCGAACTGGCGCGACTTGTCGAAGAAGTAGTCGGCGCCACGCAGCAGGCACTCGCGGCGATGAGCGTCGCCGGCGTCGTTCGTGAGTATCAGCACGGCGACGTGGGGCATGCGGCCCTTGACGACGCTCATGAAGTCGAGGCCGCTATTCGGCCCGATGTGCATGTCGAGCACGAGGATGTCTATGCGGGTGTCCTCGAGCAAGCGCTCGGCTTGGTCGGTGTCGCACGCCTCGTGCACCTCGAGCACGCAGGAGTCTCGCAGCATCTCCACGAGGCGCTTGCGGACGAGACACGAATCGTCGACTACCAGGACGCGCACGCATCACAGAATGATGGAATTGCTCGAACGCCACCATCGGCGGTGCGGGAGGGACCGTGTAAGACAATCCGCCGGCGTGCGTCGGTGTTCGTCCTACGCGACCAGGCCGTGACGCACCGCGTAAGAGGTGAGCTCGGCGTTGGTTTTCATGTTCATTTTTTTGAGGATTCGCGTGCGGTGCGTGCTGATGGTCTTCACGCTCAGCGCCAAGAGCTGAGCCACCTCTGAGACCGTCTTGCCGGAAGCGAGCAGCTTCAGAATCTCGAACTCGCGGTCGGAGAGTTGTTCGTGGGGCTGTCCGCCGCTCTCACCGGCCAGCAGAGACGCGAGCGTTTCGGCGAGCTCCGCGCTGATGTAGCGGCCTCCGCCCGCGATCTTGCGAATCGCGGTCGTCAGCTTTTCGGGCGCGCTCTCCTTGTTCAAAAAGCCTGCCGCACCGGCCTTGATGGCCCGAACTGCATATTGCTCCTCGGGATGCACGGTGAGGATCAGGACGCGCGTTTCGGGGCGCTCGCGGCGCACGTCGCCGATCAGCTCGATTCCGGTTCTGCCGGGTAGGCTGATGTCGAGCACTACCACGTCCCAGCGCTGTTCACGCACGGCGCTGAGCACTTCTTCCGCCGAGCCGGCCTCGCCGCCTACGAGAATGTCTGCGGTCTCCGCCAGAATCTGCCTGAGCCCGCGTCTGACGACCGGATGATCGTCTGCGATGAGGATCTTGATCATGAAGCACCCTGCGGCGGGATGATCGGCAGCTCGACGCTCACGACCGTGCCGCTCCCGGGAGCACCGCCGATAGTCGCCGTCCCGCCCACGCGGCGCGCGCGTTCCCGTATGCCGAGCAAGCCCAGCGCCGTATGACTCGATGCCGACTCTTCGGTGATACCCCTGCCGTCATCTCGCACGTCGAGGAGCAGCCGCTCGTCGTGCGCCTCGAGGCGTACATCCACGCGTTCGGCGTCGGCATGGCGCGCGACGTTCGTGAGCGCTTCCTGGAAGATGCGGAAGAGCTGCGTCGAGACCTCGCGACCGAGCCGCGTTTCCCCGAGGTCCGCGCGCACCACGCAACTCGTGCCCGTACGGCGCTCGAACTCCACGGCTTGCCACTCGATGGCGGCAACCAGCCCCAGATCGTCGAGCACTCCGGGCCTGAGCTGCGAAGAAATGCGCCGCACCTGATCGACCATCTCGTCGGTCATTTGTGCCATGCCGCGCAGGCGTTCCAGGATGCTCGCTCGATCGAGCTCCTTCGTATCCAGGCGGCGCGCGGTCCACGCCAGGTCCATCTTCAGCGCGGTCAGGGCCTGGCCGAGCTCGTCGTGGATTTCGCGTGCGATCGAGCTGCGTTCGTCTTCGCGCGCCGCCTCCATGCGCGCCGAAAGCGCTCGCAGCTGATCATCCAGCTCTTTGCGCTGAATGGCGATGCGCGCCAGGTGCGTCGCGCGCTCGATCAACTTCAGATCTTCCGGTTCGGGGCTGCGCGGCGCTCGGTAGTACAGCGCAAAAGTGCCGAGCACGCGCTGTTCGCGCGAGAGAATCGGCACCGACCAGCAGGCTCGTAGGCCGTGCGCGAGCGCGAGCTCTCGATAGTCGTCCCACAGCGGGTCGTTCTCGATGTCTCGCACCACCACGGGTTTTCTCAGGAATGCGGCCGTTCCGCACGAACCCGCAGCGGGACCGATGGGACGTCCGTCGATGGCGCGATTGTAGGTGCTGGGCAAATGGGGTGCGGCGCCGTAGTGCACGTGAACGCCCTCTGCATCGAGCAGCAGGATCGAGGCAATCGTGGGCGGCGCAAGCTCTTCGATCGCGAGCACCAGCGCCTCGAGCGTCGCGTCGAGCGAAACGCCCGAAGCTGTCATCTCCAAAATGCGCTGCTCTGCGGCTTGCAGCTGGCGAGCGCGCGCTTCCACCGTGACATCCTCGATGACGAGCCCGACCAAGCGTCCCGACAACGGAATGGCCTTCGCCGAAAACGTGCGATTCGAGCTCTCGGATTCGGCGAAGCGCAGCGCCGGAAGCTCTTGCACGCTGCGCTCGGTCGCCGCGCGAGTCAGGGCGCCGGAGAGTGATTGACTCGATGGGCCGGCGAAGACTTCTGTTGCGGGTTTGCCAACGGAGACGGCAAGCGAATTGCCTGCGGCCTGTTCGAGCGCAGGATTGAAAGCCAGGAGACACGGCGAAGCTTGCTCGGACCCGTCATCGGCGCGCCAGACGGAAAGGCCGATCTGCGCGTGCTCGGCCATCGTGGCGTAGAGTTGAATGATGCGATCGCGCCGGCGCTCTTCGGTGACATCGCGGCAAGTGCCGATCAATCCGCTGACTGCGCCCGACGCGTTTTTGACGACTTCGCCGACGGTGTCGAGCACCCGAACGGAGCCATCGGGCCGGATGATACGCTCCAGGTACGAGAAGCGTCCGCCGGCTTCCAGGGCTTGACGCACTTCGGCTTGGATGTGCGCGCGGTCCTCCGGATGCAGTTTCGACAGAAAGAAGTCGAAGGTGATCGGGCAGGACTGCGGCTCGAGCCCGTAGATGCGGTAGAGCTCATCGGACCAACTCACCCCGTTGGTCGCTAGAGCCCATTCCCAGCTGCCGATGTGGGTGATCTGTTGAGCAGCGGCGAGATGATCCTCGAGCTTTGCCGAAAGCATCCCCCCGGCCAAGTCTTCCGTCTGCAAGCTTTCGGGAAT
>DATHEN010000977.1:0-2163 GCA_035318565.1 Polyangiaceae bacterium | reverse complement strand
CGGCGGCTCGGAGCGCAGCTCGAAGACGAACGGCGTCACGTTCATGCCGATGCGACGCCCGCCCGCCACTGCAGGCAACGTCTCGAGCCTGCCGAGCAACGCGGCGTGCTCACGCAAATCGAGGCCGATCTCCTCGTGCGTTTCGCGCACCGCGGTGTCGAGCAAGTCCTGATCGTGGGGCTCGCGCTGGCCCCCGGGAAAGGCCATGTGCCCCGACCAGGGATCTCCTTCGCGCGCGGCCCGGCGGATCAAGAGCGCTTCGGCGCCGTGTTCGGCGTCGCGCAATACGGCAGCGACCGCGGCGTGCCGCTTGCTCGAGTCGAGGTGCACGGCGGAGTCCGCCGCGTGAGCCTGTAACGCTAGCCGCACTCGGGCGAGGTCGATGCGCTCGATCACACCTTTACCTAACTCTGGCTACCAGGCTCGCAAGCACTTGCGCTCGAACGAGCCGGCTGCTGCCGTAGAAAATGGGCCCTCCGGGGCGCCCAGCTCGGCCCGAAGACTCGCGTACAATCCCGACATTCCGGCATGATAGCCTGCCTCCCCATGTCATCCCGCGGAACTTGGTGGAGGTTGCCCTGGCTGCTCCTGTTTGCGCTGGCCGTTGCGTCGCCGGCCCACGCCCTGCCGGGGTTTTACGTGGGGAAGTCCGCCGGCGAACGCACCGCGCACGAGACGCACGTCGTCCTGATGCGGAAGGACGAGCGCAGCGTGATCACGGTGATGCCGGACTACGAGGGACCCTTCGATGCCTTCGCGTTGGTTCTGCCCGTACCCGCCGACGTCACGCTCGCGGGAGTGAAGACGCTGAAACGCGAGTTCGTCGACCGGGTCGATCAGATCAGCGCGCCGCGCTTCCACGAATGGTGGGAAGTCGATCCGTGTGAGCCCGGCGAACCGGAACAGGAGTGGCAGCGTTCGCTGAAAGCCGATCCGAACTCGGCGTTTCTCGGGGGGGGAGGCCCCACGCCCTCGGGCGGCCCGGTGGTGCCGCGTGAGCTCTTCACCAACGTGAAGCCCGATTACAAGGATGGCGAGTACACATTTAGTCTGGTGACTGCAGGGCAGCCGCTCGCCCCGGCGCTCAAGGCCAAGGGTTACACGCTCTCGGCTGCTGCCGTTTCGGCCGTCGAACCGTACGCGCGCGCGGGTATGAGCTTCGTGGTAGCGGAGGTCGATCCGAAACGGATCGAGCTCGTGGGCAGCAATCGAGCCCAACTTTCGCCCATTCGTTACGAGTCGGAAAAGCCATTCGAAACGTTGCCGGTACGGCTCGGCCTCTTGAGCGCGCGCGGCATGCAAGAGCTGATCGTATACGTGCTCCACCCGCAGCAGCGCTTCGAGGCCAAGAATTACCCGAACGCGTTTGCTCCCACGAACGTCGAGCTGGATATTGCCGTCAAAGAGCGGACAGGCGAGTTCTACGCCGCCCTTCACGATCTGATGTTGCGCAAGAACCCCGAAGCCATCTTGAGCGAATACGCGTGGCACAGCGCCGGTTGCGGAGAACCCTGCCCGAACGCGGCCTTGCAGGCTTCCGAGCTCATGAGCCTGGGCGGCGACTTCTTCGAAGCGGCGCTCCCCGAAGAGGTGCGCAAGGCCCCATTGCCGCCCCTGACCGAGGACGAGAAACGCGCAGAACGCGCCGCGCTCGGCGTGCTGCCCCCGAACCTGCAGCCGAAGAGAAAGCGCGAGCTCGATCGCGAGCGGCGCATCGCCTTCGACAACCGCGGCATCCTCGAGCGACAGAAGTACATCGTTTCGCGATTTCACCACCGCTACGACCGCAACAACTTACCGAACGATATTCAGATCGGCGCAGCAGCGGCGGTGCGCGGCGGCATCGGCGTGCCGAAGGGCGAAGGGCACGAGATTTCGAGCGAAGTCACGGCGGCCAGTGAGAACCGCTTCCAGATCCGCTTCAACGCGTTTCACCCGTGGGCGGGCATGCAAAAGTGCGAGAAGCAGGCGCGCTTCCGTTGGGGCAGAGCGCCGCGCACCTATCGCGGGCTGCGCAAGACGTGGATCGCCCAGGATCTGGCGCGCAAGAACCGTACACAGATCCGTCCCTCGGAAGTCGTGATCACTCCGGTAGGGGCGCTCGGCCTGCCTGGACGCGCTGCTGCTGCTGCTGTGGACGCCGCGGCCCAGGCTGCGGCGGAC
>DATHEN010000976.1:0-6827 GCA_035318565.1 Polyangiaceae bacterium | reverse complement strand
CAGCCAGGCCCTGACCCGCCACCATGAACGCGCGCACGATGAGCGCGGGCGAGCGCGGGCGAGCGTGCAGCCAGCGCTCGAGCGTCGTGCCCGGCACGTACTCCATCACGATGAACACGGCGCCAGCGGCGACCCCCACGTCGAACACCGTGACCACGTTGGGGTGAGAGAGCTGCGCCATCGCGCGCGCTTCACGCAAGATGCGCTCTTTGCGCGGTGCTGCCGCCTGCCCCGCGCCACCGACCAATACCTTGAGCGCGACCACGCGCTGGAGCTCCGGGTCGAAAGCGCGATACACGACGCCTGCAGCGCCTGCGCCGAGGAGCTCCAAGAGCTCGTAGCGACCGATACGTTTCGCCTGCTCGCTATTGCCCAGCGACCCCGGTTCGCATTCCAGGGCCGACGCAGTCTGCGCGAGCACGCTGCGACACTCCGCACAATCTGCCACGTGGGCTTCCGCGTGAGCGCGCGCACCGCCCGCGAGCGATCCCGTCGCGAAAGCGAACAACACTTCGTCGGAGAGACAGCTTCCGACGAGCACGGCCGGCGAGGGTGTGACGCTCGATACCACTCGGCTTTCAGGTTTGCACTCTGGTGTGCTCGAGGGCAAGATGAGCTCGTCGTGGCAGCGCACGCACCTTTCCGGGGCAGTTTCGGCGATGCGCTGCAAGCGGCCGCCAGCGCGTTTCCCCAAGTGCGCGCGAATCTCGGCGATTTTTCCGCGTTTTTGCGTGAAAAAGCGGCTACCTGTGACACGCAGAGCACGGAACTCGCGGAGCTTTACGTAGCCGACCTGTACCTGGCTTGGTCTTGCGCGAACGCAGATCCGGCAGCACTGGCAATTTTCGAGCGCGACTACATGCCGCACATCCGCGCGCTCGCGCGCGGCACGGACGCGGAAGAGCTCGGACAACTGGTACGAGTACGTCTCCTGACTTCCCACACCTCTGCAAGTCCCCGCATCTTGCAATACTCGGGTCGCGGGCCGCTCGCAGCATGGGTGCGCATGGTGGCCACGCGTCTCGCGATCGATCTGACGCGCGCTGCGCGTCCCGAAGCTCGCCCGGATTTCGGGGC
The DNA here is from genome assembly GCA_035318565.1 of Polyangiaceae bacterium. Taxonomy (GTDB): domain Bacteria; phylum Myxococcota_A; class Polyangia; order Polyangiales; family Polyangiaceae; genus DATDJP01. The sequence continues at coordinate 5,750 of DATHEN010000976.1, read as the reverse complement.
CGGCACTCTGCCGATCGATCCGGAGCTCGACTACTTGAAAGCGCGCTACGCCGGCGCATTCCAAAAATCGATGGAACGGGCGCTGCGCTCGCTAGCCCCGAAGGACCGGACGCTACTCCGATTGTGTTACGTCGAGAGCGCGCCACCCACGGCCATTGCACGCATGTACAACGTGTCGGCTCGCACGGTGCAACGTTGGTTGACCGATGCTCGAAAAGACGTGCTCGACCGCACGCGTGCAGATTTGACGGCAGAGCTGCGCGTGCAGCCCGCGGAACTGGATAGCCTGTTCCAACTCATGCAGAGCCGGCTCCATGTCTCATTGCAGCGCGTCCTCGAGTCCTCGCGGTTGCCAGGGGATCCCGATCGATAGCATCACGCAGACACCCTGAGCGTTCGAACGTCGTTGGCTACTGAACCGCTTTGGCCGCCGCCAGCGGGCGAGCGGTGGTGCGTTGACGGGCCAGCTCGAGCAGCGAGCGAGCCACGACGCTCAATACGCCCGACTGAGGCGACACCAGGGGCACCGCACCCTCGCGCACGGCGACCAGGCCGACGGTCGTCAGTTCCTCGCTGCAGAGCGTGGTCAACAGCAACATGCGGTAAACCTCGCCACGCACCTCGATCGACGAGCGGCCGATATCGATGCCGACCCCCGTTGCCGGGACGATGTCCGTCGGCGCGTCCTCGAGCTCATCCGCATGATGCACGGCATCGAGCGCCGCCAATTCCAGATCCGTTGGCGGCTCCTCGCCGTTTTGTGGCGCCAGCAACCGCAGGCGATCCTCCGCTCGATCGTAGAGCAGCAGGTAGCCCTGTTCGCCGTGCGCCTGTTGCACGATGAGGTCGAGCGCTCGCTGCGCCAGCTCGTCGGGTCCCTGGCATTGACTGAGAGCCGAGCGCACTTCGTCGGTCTCTGGAGGGAACGAAATCGACGACAGACGGGCAGATCCGTCTGAAGCCTGGGTCTCTCCGGCATGCGTGGCACGCGCAATTTCACGTTGCAGCCGCTCGCACTGGGCGATCAGCACGGAATTTCCCGTGGCCCGAAACCACATCTGCATGTGCTCGAAATGCTCTCGAGCTGCCGACAAATCTCCGGCTTCGAGGGAAAGACGCGCCCGCGCGCCGTGCAAGCTGCCGAGCGTCAGCGGTCCTTCGTCGCCGCGATGCTCCGAAATGAGCCGATCGATCCGGGAAATTGCCGCCCTGGCATCGCCGAGCGCTGCGTCGGCAAACGCCAGGCTCACGTGCGCCGGCAGGTGCATGACGACGTACGGCGCGTTGGCTGGACTCATCGCGTCGATCACCGATGCTGCCAGGTCCCGCGCTTCTCGGGCGCGGCCGAGCGCGATCAACGCCGCCGCCCGTACACCCGCGGCGGCGGGCCAGCCGAGGAAGCCTCCGTTGAGGTGACTCTCGGGCAAGCCGCGGTAGATCTCGTCGGCCACGTCGGGCTTACCCTTCATCTCGAAGTACGCCATCCGCGCCAGCTGATGGTGGACCTCGAGTGAGGGAATCTCCACCGAGAGCCGATCGAGCTCTTCGACGACCCGCTTTCCGCCGATGACGTCACGCGTGAGCAGGGACACGACTACCCTGCTGACAGGCGCCCACACCTCCACTTGCCACGCCGAACCGAACTGTATGGCGAGCGTCTCGAGGCGCGCGCGGTGCTGATTGGCGAGCGCCGCTTCCCCGCGGAAAGCGTGGTAAAGCGCACGAATCTGCTCGGCCGATATCGCAAACAAGCTGAGGCCGAGGCCGTCCAGCCGCTCCGCACAGCGCAGCGCGGAAACACCTCCGCGGTAGACCTCCATGGTGCCGAGCGCGTGGTAGAGGCCACCGCGCAAGAGCAAGGCCGTCTCCTGCGTCAGATCCGGAATCGGCCGGCTCGTGTCTTCCACGCGAGCGATCAACCGCTTGCAGTTGCTGGCCACCTCGCCCATGCGGTCGTCCAGGAGCAGCGCGACCGTGCGCGTGAAATCGTACAGGATGGCACCGAGATGCTCGGGGCCCAATACGGCAAATGGCTCGACCACCCGCGCGTAGCGCCGCGTCTGCTCGCGATCCAGGCACAACGCAGCAGAGCCGGTCAGCGCGGTGGCACACGTCAAGAACGCGGTGACGAGTGCCTTGAACTCGGCAATACCGCGCCTGCCATGCACGAAAACCGCGCCCAGCACACCGACCGTGAGCCCCACGTACAAGCTCAGCCGAGCCCCCAAAAATGAGCGCAGGCGCTCGGCGAGCTCGAGACCGATGAGCTCGCGGAAAAACTCGAGGGTTTCCTCACCGTACTCGCTGGCGAGCCGCCGATCGACGCGATAGCCGGCCATCGCCAGCGGCGCGAGCAATTGCACGAGCTCGCGTTTGGAGCGCTGCGAACGCCGGAACACGTCGAGGGCAGCGCGCAGCGCAGGCACCGCAGCCGCCAGGTCGTCCGTGTTGTGCACCAGCGCGGCGCCGGCGCGGGCCAAGAGCTCCGCGCCCTCTCGCTCGGCACCGCCGTGGATCAGATGCCAGCCCGCGTCGAGCGTCGCGCTCACGCTGCGTGTCGATTCCGCGGACAAGCAGTGGCCGAACACGCGGTGCAGTTTTTCGCGCTCGGCTCGCTCGAGTCCGGCATAGATGCGCTGGCGCACGGCCTCGTGCACGAAGTGGTACGACGCGTCGCCCTGAACGAGCAGCTCTTTGCGCACCAGCTCGTCGAGCGCCTCGTGCGGCGCCGAAACGCCCGCGGCACGCGCCACCGAGAGACAGCGCTCGATCGGCAAGAACCCGAGATGAACGGCGAGCGTCTCGGCCAGTCGCTTGGCGTCGGTCCCGAGGTGAAGCAGACGCGCGCTCAGCGCGTCGTCCAGGCTCTCCGGCAGCTCGCTCGACGAGAGCTCCTGCGGCAGCACCCAGACGCCCTCCACGAAGCGGATCTCCGCCGTGTCCACGAGGTGGCGGACGAGGTCCATGCAGGCTCGCGGGTTGCCGAAAGACAGCCGATGGAGCCAGTCGGCGAGGCGCTCCGTGTAGTGAACTGCACCGAAAATTCCACACACCAGCGCGTGCACCTCGTCGCGTGAGAGAGGCCGGAGCCGAATGCCGGTGGCCGCCTCCTCGATCCCTCGCAGCGCAAGCGGAGAGGCCGGTGTCTCGTCGACTTTCCGGACGACCACCAGCGCGAACGCGTGATTTCGAGCGTTACGCGCCAGCGTGGCCAAGAGCGCGCTCGAAGCTTCGTCCGTGCGTTGAACATTGTCGATGGCGATGAGCAGCGGTTTCGCTCGCGCGAGCGCAAAGAACCATTCGGCGAGCGCCTGCTGCATCCGACCGCGCAGCTCTCCGGGTGGCAGCGCGCTTCGCTCTTCCGGGTCATCGGCTGAGCCGAACAGAGGCGAGAAGCGCGCCAGGGTCGCGCGATGATCGGCCGCAGCCCTGGCGCTCTCCTCCGGCAGTGACACCATCAGCTTCTCGATCAACGCGTGCGCGGTACCGTACGTGTCACGATGAACTCTGGAGTCGACCATCACCGGCACGAGCCCGGACAACTGCGCATCGAGAGCGAGCTCGGTGAGGAGCTTCGTGCTGCCCATGCCGGGTTCCGCGTCCAGGAGCACGCTCGCCCCCGCGCCGGCGAGCGCTGAACTGAGGCGTTTGCGCAGACGCCCCTGCTCGTGTGCGCGGCCCACCGTGGGCGAACCCTGGAAATAGCTGCGCGCGAACGACGTCCCCTGCTCGGGCTCGAGCTCCGCGGCCGCGCTCAAGCGCTCGATGACTTCTTCGGCGCTGCCCGGTCTCCCCAACGGGTCGGGTGTGAGAAGCGACAGAACCAACTCGTCGAGTTCGCGCGGAATCGGATCGAGTCCCTGCGAGGGCTGCGCATCTCCGACGTAGCGCGACGGCGGTGGTGGAGATTGTCGCCAGAGATCCGGCAGCTCGTGGATGGAGCGTGCCGGAAACGCGTGCCGGCCGGTGAGCAGCCAATACGAAAGCGCTCCCAGCGCGAAGAGATCGGAGCGCTGGTCCAGCGCGGCGTGCTGCATGGCCTCGGGCGGGACGTGGGGCGGCGTTCCCACCACGACATCCATGGTGCCGAAGCTCGTCAATGCACCGAAGTCGATGAGGGTGCCGCGATCGGCGCCGGTCACGATGACGTTGCGCGCGCTGACGTCGCGGTGGAGCATGCGCCGGGCATGGAGGAGCGCCAGCGCCGACGCGACGTCGCGCAAATAGCCGCACGCGCGTCGATAACTCAGGGGCGCCAGTCGCCGCAGGTCCTGACCGTCCAGGAGCTCCATCGTGTAGTAGGGGCGCCCTCGGTCAACGCCGTACTCGAAGACTTCGATGATGCGCGGATGCCGCAGGCTGGCGAGGGCGTGATATTCACGCTCGAACATGCTCGCTACGCGCGGGCGATGTCCTTCCAACAGGCGCTTCAGGGCGACACGCTGTCGTATCGACTCGTCCATGACGACGAGCACCTCGCCCATGCCCCCCGAAGCCAGGCGGCGCTCCACGCGATAGCGCCCGGCGATTGACTCGCCCGTCACGAGCACGCTCGAAGGATAGCGCGGAAGCGCGAGCGATGGGGGCGCCGTCGGGGGAGCGTCCAGCCTGCTCTGGGCGAAGTTGGCCTTTTTCGCGTGCCGAACCCCGGAACCAGCAGCGCTGCTTTCTCGAGGAGAGCGGCGGGGAACGTGTTCACCACCGCTCGTGACTCTGCAATTTACCTCAATCCAGGGCGGCTGGCCCGCCAGAACCCCAGGACCAGAATAGCGCTCCGACCTTCTGGAACTCTTCCACCGTGTAGTCGAACTGCGCAGCGCGCTCGGACCAGAGCTTGTAATCCGCGACGGAGTAGCTCGTGGTGTGCCTCTGCGTGCACCTGCACCACGTCCAGATCGCGCAGGTCCCGTGCTCGGCGTGACGGCGCGACGCGCACGTTCTCCTCGAGGTGGCCGTGACGTGTGCGCCACGCCTGTGTCACGAATGGCGCTGACGCGCACGCGTTTGCTTCAATTGGCAGGGTGCCGCTTCGCCTACGCCGCTCTAGCGCGGCCGTGCGTCAGTGGCACGTGAGCTGCAAGAGGCGCGCGTATATGCTTAATCAAAAGTCGCCGGGCCGAGCACCCTTCTTGCGTTCGGTGCGCGCGGAGCGCGCAATGTTTGCGTGTGCTGTCGCGCTAACTGCCGGCTGCAGCGAAGCCAAGCGTGAAACCGTGGATCGATTCGCCGACCACGACGAGACCATATGGACGGGAGCCAGCGACTGCGACGCCACCTCGGCTCCGGTCGACCCGAGCTCGCGGCCGTCTCGCGCTGGAACGTGGAATATTCGCTACTTTCCAGATTCGCAGGAGGGGACCCAGAGTGACCCTGACAAGGCGACCCACGTGTCGTGGCTGGCTTGTGCCATCGCATCTCTCGAGGTGGACGTGCTCGCGATTCAGGAGTTCAAGACCACGCCCGAGGCGCTCGAGAAGCAACAACAGCTCATTCAACTGTTGAACGAGCGCACCGGTGGCAATTGGCAGATTCAACTCGCCAGTTGCGAACCGACCGACGTGCAGCATCCCGGTTTCTTGTACGACGGAGCGCGCGTGACGGGGCAGCATTTCCGTGACATTCCACTGCTCAATCCCGATCCCGTGTGCAGCAACGCCGCCTCGCCCGGCCTCGCGGGTTACTTCTCGGTGAACGGCGGCCCCGACTTTCATTTCGTGTCCGTGCACATGCGCGCTGGTGATTCGGCGACC
>DATHEN010000975.1:0-6375 GCA_035318565.1 Polyangiaceae bacterium | reverse complement strand
CCAAAGCACCGGCGCCAGCAGCGCGGGCGACGCGATCTCCGTGAACCGTGCAGCGACGCTTCGATACAGATTTTCCGGGCTCGGTGCTTTCGTGTGCTTCACGGGGACCTCGCTGGCTCGTGGTTCGAGCGTCGGCTAGAGACTGGGCAGGCCGTTTATTGACAGATAATCAATAAGTATTGACTCGCTGTCAATAGAGAACCTAACCTGGATTGGCTGTGTTACCCGCCCGAGACGTGACCGCTTCGACGCGATGCCTGCTACGACTCCACCCCCTGGCGAGGCCGGTCGCGCTGGCGTGCTGCACCCTCGCGCTCGCTTGCAGTGTGTACGACGAGTCGTTGCTCTCACGGGGAGCAGCACCCGACGCCTCCGCTCGCTGCACGCGCACCACCTGGCCCGGGCGCCCGGCTGGCAGCGCTCTCGGCGGTGGCATCGACTTCGTAGTGGCGCTGCGTCGCTTCGACCTCGGTGAGAAATACGATCCGCGAGACGGCTCACCGGTTTTGGAAGAGCGGGCGGTCGGCTACGATCTGGATGGCCGCTGCACGGGTGACACCGAAACTGTCGATCCGCTGCTCACGGACGACAACGCGTGCAGCGCGGCCGGCGATTGGTTCGATCCCGTGTTCGGCGATCTACCCGGCGGTCGCGACAACAGCTTGCGGCACGTCATCAACTTCGTGGCCACGTACTTCACCGGGTTCGGGACGCCCAGCTACAACGCAGCCATCGAAAGTGGAGAAGTCTCGCTGCTCGTCCACGTGAAGGACTACAACGGTCAAGCGAATGATGACTCGGTGCAGTTCGTTCTGTACACCCCGACGAGCTTCGATCGCGCAAACTCGGCGCCGCCACGATTTCTGGGCGATGACGTGTGGCCGATCGCTTCGATCTCGTACGTGAATCCGGAGACGCGCGAGCCCCGCTACGTCTCGCGCGCCGCTTGGGTGAGAGACGGCACGCTCGTGGCCGGCTTTCCCAACGTCGACTTCCGACTGCGCATCGGCATCGCGGCCGCCGGCGTGGCCGACTTGAACTTCCGGTTCCTGGACGCATTCATTACCGCGAAGCTGACCCAGGATGCCGCGGAGCGTTGGGTGCTGAGCGACGGACAGATCGCCGCCCGCTGGAAGACGAAGGACGTCTTCGACCAGACGAAGTTCTATCCGAATCCCTTTCCGAGTCCGACGGCATCCAAGAACATGTGCCTGCACACTCCGGGCTACGGGCTGACTCACAACGCGATCTGTCAGGCTACTGACAGCTACTCCGGAAGCAGCAATAGCCCGGGTTTGATGTGCGACTCGATTTCCGTGGGGATCGCCTTCGAGACCGTACCCGCCAAGATCGGCGCCACTTTCGACTTGCCCGAGCGGGTAACGGATTGCGGTGAGTTCGATCCAGGGAAGGACTCGTGTGAGCGCAGCTGGGACCAGCAGGTCGCCGCTGGTATTCTCGATGCGGGTGCCGGAGCAGGGGACGGCGCTGCGCCCTGATTCGGCGCCCGCGCCCGCGAAGCTTACGCCGAGTCGCTCGTGTGCGCGAGATCCCTTTGCGCGTCCTCCAGTCGAGCAAGAGGCGCCGTGGCCGCGCCCGCATCGGCCTCGTTCGAGAGGCCCGTGCGCAAAGCGGAGACCAGGGTGAAAATGATCATGCGCTCGAGCGCAGTGCGCGGCACGGGCTTCTGCTCGAGCCAGCGCGCCACGGTACTCTCGGTGTATCCGAGGTAGCCGCGCAGCGACAAGCGCGTCGCGGGCGCCCGATCGCGTTCGATTCCCAACGCGTCGAGGAGGTTGTCGATGATGACTTCGCGTGCCGTCTCCGTGATGGCAAAAAATTGCGGTTCCGCCGCATCTGGACTGCGAAGCAAGTTCAGGTACGCGATGCTGTGTGACTCCACCCAATCCATGTAGCCCTGCACCGCGCGCTCGACTTGTTCCGCGAAGGGTGCGCTCGAATCGAGAGCGGCCGAACCAATCAGGTCCGCGGCGCGCTGCTGGAGTGCAGCCGCAAACAGCGCGTCCTTCGTGGGAAAGTAGTGGTAGACGAGGCCCTGCGTGATACCCGCCGTGCGCGCCACGTCGCCGACGCTGATTTGCGAGTAGCGCTGGGTCTTGAATAGCGCCTCCGCGGCATCGATGATGCGCATCCGACGTTCGTCGGGGGACAGCCGCGTGCGGCGCGGAGCGTTCGCTGCTTGAAGTTTCGGGCGGGCCTTGCTCGCTTTCGCGGGCGGGGCCGGTTTGACCCGAGTCGACGCGGCGTTCTGCCGTCTACTGATCATGACGCGCGGAACACTCCTTCGGCTCTGTCGGGGCGCATAGGGTAGCGACTATTGATAATGACTCAATAGTTATTGACTGGCTACCAATAAAAGAATAGCCTCGAATTTCTGGAGCGAATGGTCGCTGGGCGGGACCGCTTCAGAATTTGGCCGCAGCCCCGGAGGTGCCCATGAGCAAGCAGAAACCCGTCGTTGTTTACGCCGCGAGTGGATACACCGGACGCCTCGCGTGCGAGTCGCTCACCAAGCTCGGCATCCCCTTCGTTGCCGCCGGTCGCAGCCTCGAGCGTCTCGAGAACGTGACACGCGCAATGAAGGGTCTGGGGGCCGACTGCGAGGCGCGAGTCGCGGAGCACACGCCGCGCGGATTGCGCGACTTGTTCCGTGGAGCCAAGGTCGTGATCAACATATCCGGCCCGTTCTCGCTACTCGGCCACGCGGTGGTCGACGCGGCGCTCGTGGAGGGTTGCCACTACCTGGATTCGACGGGCGAGCAGGACTTCATGCTCGACGTGCGTCGCGAGTACGGAGCCGCGTTCGAACAGGCAAAGCTCGCGCTGGCGCCTTCAACGGCTTACTTGTGGGCACCGGGCACCGCCGCCGCCGAGTTGTGCCTCGAGACACCGGGTATCGATAGCCTCAAGGTCGTCTACGCGCCGCCTTCGCTGCAGACCGTGGCCTCGCTGCAATCGATGTTGCGTTCGGCGCGCAGGTCTTGCTTCTCGATCGCGCGCGGCCAGCTCGCGCTGCTTCCGCCGTCGGAGGTCGCGCGCCAGCCGATTCCAGGAGGCGAGCCGCGTAAAGCGCTCAGGACCGGCGGCGGGGAGGCCACGTTCTTTCTCGGCAACCCGCGGGTAAGAAACTGCGACACCTGGTTCGCCAATGAAACGCTCGCCCGAGCGGCCAAGACCTTCGGCATCTGGAACGGCATGTCCCGGGTGGTGTCTGGTGACGCGCTCGATCGTTTGAGCGACACGCTCGTACTCAAGTTCAAGAAGGATCCGCCTGCCGAAGAGCAGGAGAGCGGCCGTTTCGTGATAGCGGTAGAAGCTCGCGGCGGTGGCAATAGCGTTCAGGTGGTGCTGAGCGGAACGTCCCCGTACGTGATCACCGGCTTCCTGTGCGCGGCGGCTGCGCAAGATCTGCTGGCAGGCAAGGCGCGTCGCTTCGGTTACGCTTCACTGGCGCAGGTATTCGGCGCGCGGCACGTGCTGTCGCGCCTGGAGGAGGTCGGCACCAAAGCGCAAGTCGAAGTGGAGGGTCGCGCGCGAGCGTCTTTGCGTGCCGAGCCGCGAAACTCTGCGGGAATCTCGGCGTGATGGACGCGGAGCAAGCCCTGGTCGGGGCGACGCTTCGAGCCTTCTGCGACAAGCACGTCGAAAGCGCCTGGCAGCATCTCGACTCACCCGACACTCCACTTTTCGAGCCTCTGTGGGAGGGGCTCGCGGAGATGGGCGTCACTGGCCTTGGACTCCCGGAGGCGCTCGGCGGCTTGGCGCTGGAACCTCGCGCGCATTTCGACATCTTGCACGCACTCGGTGCCGCTTGCCCGGCGCTCGGATTCGCATTGATCTCTCACGTGCACTCGGTATCGCTGCTGTGTGCCGCCGCGCGCAATGAGTTGCCGCCGCGGCTCGAACGCGTGATCGCTGACGGGCGTTTCGCGCTCGTGGGCTCGCCTCTCGATCGAGTACCCGAGCCGCGCTTCGAGGTGCGGATGAATGGTCGCATCTCCGTCACGGGAGCAACGCGCGCAGCGATACCCTACGCCGACTGGTTGGTGATTCCGATGCAGGCAGAGTCGCGTCTGCGGCTGTGCGTTTTGCGTCCGGACGGTGGCGCGGTGCGCTTCCGGTCGCAGGCATCGGGCCATGGTCTGCGTTTGGTACCATTTGGTGAGCTCCTGCTGGACGACGCGACGGTTCTTGAAGATTGTGTGTTCGACTGGCCCACCGACGCCCGTTTCGCGCGCTTTGCCGACGGGCTGCTCGCGGCGCTCATGACCGGCATGCTGAGCCAGCTCATGCAGATTGCAGCAGGCTACGCGGTCGAGCGCTTTCAGGGCGGCAAGCTCATCCACGAGCACGACGCCGTACAGCAGCTGCTCGGGCCCATCGAGCTCTCGCGGCGCTGCCTGGGCGCGATTGCAGAGAGCACACTCGCTCTGGCGAAGCCGGGCGACGGCGGCGCGTCTGCGTTCGGTGTGGAGCTGCTTCGTCGCAGCGGCCTCGACGCCATTCAGGTGCTCGGCGGCTACGGGTACATGGAAGAGTACCGGGTCGAGCGCACGCTGCGCGACGCGAACACGCTCGAAACCTTTTGGATCCACAGCGCGCAGCGCCAGCGTGCCATTGCACGCCAGTACTGCGCGGAGCTCTCGGAGTAACAGATGGCGACTTCATTCGTCGACGCGCCGCGGATCGAGAAGTCCAGGACCTCGCCCACCCCTGAGCGCGAGGCCCCTCGCGAAGAGCAGCGCGAGCCCGCACGGGATGGCGGTGCGCTCCTCGAGCTCTCTTACGAGCTTCGAGACTTCGATTGCTATCCCTTGTCCCCGTTGCTGCGTTCGGGCAGCCCGCGGCTGTACGAGCAGTGCAAGACGGTCATCACACGCACGCGCGAGTATACCGAGCGTCATCTGCGCGGACGGGTGGAAGCGTGGGATCTCGAAGTGGCGCGCGATCACGCCTTCGTTCCCTGGGCAGCCATCGACGGCGCGCTCGACTATGGATTTTTGAGTCTGAACGTTCCCGCGGTCTTCGGCGGCTTCCATGGTGGACCGCTGGCCGCGTGCGTGTTCGCCGAAGAGCTGTCCGCGATGGATGCGGGCATTTACGTCATTTACGGCGCTCATGCGCTGGCGTGGTCCTTGATCCTGGCATCGCTCGATACGCGGGTGATCGCGCGGGTTGGTCGCGAGATCGCCTCGGGCGAGAAGCAAGGGCGTCCGGTGCTCCTGGCGCTCGCGCATACCGAGCCGAGTGGCGGCAGCGACGTGGAGGACACGCACGACATTCAGAACGCGCGCTTCGGTTCGCGTTACGAGAAAGTAGACGGCGGCTACCTGGTCGACGCGCGCAAGGTGTTCATCTCGAACGGGAGTATCGCACGGTACAATGTGCTCACTGCCATCGGAGATCCCAAACGCCCGCTACAAACCATGCGCGGGTTTCTGATTCGCCAGGACTGTACGGGATTCTCGCTGGGGCGCATCGAGCGCAAGCTCGGGCAGCGGCTCTCTACCGCGGCGGAAGTCATCTGTGACAGCGTCTTCGTTTCCGAGGAAGACAGCTTCGACCTCGGCAACTCGGGCCGCACGGTGGATACCACGCTGTCGCTTTCACGGGGGCCGGTTGGTGCCATGGCCACCGGCATCATCCGCGGGACGCTCGAGCGTACGCTCGCCTATCTGTCCCACAAGCACGCTGAAGGTCACCTGCTTCACGAAGAGCAGTGGGTACGGCTCGCGCTCGCCGACATGCTCGGCGCGCTACAGGCCGCGCGCGGCGTGTACATGGACGCGGCGCTGGCTAGCGAGTTCTGGGGACTCGGCAAGCTGCTCGATGTACTGCCCAGCATTCTGCCGGAGTTCTTGAGCGACAGCCCAGCGCTGGACGGCGTCCTGGGGCATCGCGCCGTGGTGGCACGCGGTCGCAGTCTTTACGAGTCGCTGGTCGGCGATGAGCGGCTCGAGCGTCTGGTCGCACACGCCTCGCTTGCCAAATTCACGTGCGGTGACTCCGCCGTGCGCGTCGCGATGACCGCGATGGAAATTCTGGGCGAGGACGCGAACGACCCACGCTGGGGCGTGGAGAAGTGCATGCGTGACGCCAAGCTCGCGCAAATTTTCGAAGGCACCAATCAGATCAATCGCCTGCACGTGGCGCGCGGCTTTCTGCGCAGCCGCACGCGGGCGGCACGCTGAACGCGCCGTCGCACGGCGACGCTCTTGCCCGCAGGACGGGACATTTTCTCAAAGGAAACTGGCCATGACGACCGCTCAAATCGAATCGAAGCCACGTGGGTTGAGCCAAGACGTCGTACTCGGCGTGTTGCGCGCTTTTTGGACGATCGGAAAAGTGGAGAGG
>DATHEN010000974.1:0-2473 GCA_035318565.1 Polyangiaceae bacterium | reverse complement strand
CTGCACGGGCGGCGTCTGGGTCGCGGGCACGGCTGTAACGGGCGTCTCGGGCGTCACTTCGGGCGGGACCTCGACGACCGGCGCCTGGGTGTCGGCAGTGGGTGTCTGCGGCGCAGCTGTCGTGGGCTCGGTCTTGAATGGCTCGTAGTACGTGATGGCCGCGACGGCTGCGCCGACCGCCCCAACCGTGCCGAGCAGGGCGACGACGACGCCGAGGCCGCGCCGTCTGCGCGGTCTGAGCCGCGGAGGTGGAATCGCCGCCGACACGGCGGCGCCCGTACGAAATGCCGGCGTGTACTCGGGCGCCAGCGCCGTGCGATCGGCGACGGGATACTGGGCCGCAGCGGCCGTGCCCGGAGGCACCATGGGCATGGGCGACGTGTGCGGCGAGTCGTCGCGCGCATCGTCCAGCGTGCGGAGCTTGGGAGCGTGGCTGACCCGTTCGCCCGCTAGCTCGCCGTAGAACTCGAGCGCGGTCGCGGGTCGATCTGCCGGCTTCTTGGCGAGCGCGTGCAGCACCGCTTGCTCCACATAGGGCGGGACGACGGGCGCGCCCTGCGGCGTGCGCAGCGGAGCCGGCGCTTCCAGCATGTGTTTTTGCGCCCACTGCCACGGCGTGTCCGCGTCGAACGGCAGATGGCCAGCCAGCATCTCGTAAGCGATGACGCCCAGCGAATAGATGTCGCTGCGGCCGTCCACCGGTTCGCCCGTGAGTTGCTCCGGGCTCATGTACGGCGGCGTGCCGAGCACCATGCCCTGCTGCGTCAGCTTGGTCTCGCTGACAGATGCCTTGGTAGTGCGCGCGGCGATGCCGAAGTCGAGCAGTTTCACGAAGTCGGCTTCGCCCGCGCGATCGGTGAGCACGATGTTGTCGGGCTTCAGATCGCGATGCACGATACCCATGGCGTGCGCTTCGTACAGCGCTCCGGCTACCTGCCGCAGGATGTGACGCGCGCGCTCCAGATCGATGGGCCCGCGCTCCACGAGCTCGGTGAGCGGCTGCCCCCGCACGTACTCCATGCTGATGTAGAGCACGCCGTCGGGCGTCTCCCCGAAGTCGAAGAACTTGATGGTGTTCGGGTGATCGAGCTGCGAGACGATGCCGCACTCGCGATAAAACCGCGAGACTATCACCGGATCCTTGGAGAGCGCAGGCAGCAACGTCTTGACCGCGACGCGCCGCACCTCCGAGCCCATGCGTTGTTCGGCTTCGTAGACGACACCCATGCCGCCTTCGCCGATGACGCGCTTGACGAGGTAGCGGCCACCGACGAGCTGCCCGATCAGGCTGCTACTGCCGACCTCGCCGCTGCTGGGCGCTGCGAGCGGATTGCCGCAATTGGCGCAGAAGCGCGCCCCCGTAGGGTTGCCATGGCCGCACACCAGACAATTTACGGGAGCAAGATTCGAAGCGAGCGCCATACCAGAGCCTGTCCTGGGACTCCGGAGCGGATGTGTCCAGAGTCTCGAGGAGCTTTCTGAATAGACGCATGCCACACGGCAGCGATTTGCTAAATCCGCGCGGGGGGCGAAAGTCGAGCTGAAGGCCGCTTTTGCGGGCGCTTCCCGCTACTTGCCGGACTTTTTCGGTTTGTCTTTGCCGGCCGGCTTCTCAGGCGGAGGTCCCTCGGCCGTCAGGTCGACTTCCCACGCCAGCGTTTCTTCCGAGCCGACGTAGCTCGGGACGATCACGGCGGCCATGGCGCGCAGGACGCACTTGCCGACGGCGGTGTCCGCGTAGGGCGGCTCGATGCTCGAGGACTTCACGTGGCCGTCGTTCTGGAAGGTGAGGGAAACCTTGCCAGTGCCTTTGGGAGCCGGCTCCGTCACGGAGGCGGGACACGTTTCCGCCGAACGAGCGGCGCGCTTGAGCTCGAGCTCCGCCTGCTTCTGATCCCACTTCTTCTTCTGTTCGAGCTCGGTTTCACCGACGGGGCCCGTGTACTGATGCTGCTGGGCTTTTTTCTCCTGCTCCGCGCCGAGCTCTTCCTGCTCCTCCACGATCTCCTCGGGAGTTTTCACGTCCTGCCCGCCGTAGGAAGGCCCGCAGCCGACGGCCAGAGTTCCAAGCAACAGCGCCCACGTCTTGCCCATGCCCGCGATCTTAGCCAATTGCTCGGCCCAGACCAAGTCCCGAGCTCCGCGGGGCTCGGGTCAGGTGCCTACGATGGCCTCGAGGCAGCGTTCACGGGCCTCGCGCGCCTCGCTCAAGCCGACGTCGATCGCGATTTCTCCGCTGGCAGCCACCACCAGGCGTTCGCCGCCGGTCTTGCCGAGGCGCTTGAGCGGCACCCGAGCGGCTTCCGCGCGGCTCTCGACTTCGAGCGTCTTGTCCGGCGACGTGGACAGCACCACGCGCGATGGTCCTTCGCCGAACAGCGCTGCGGCGTTGGCCGCGTCGAGCCGGATGCGAGCGCCGATCATCAGCTGTTCGTCGTCGGGCGCGGTAGCGCATTCGGCCAGCGCCACGGCT
>DATHEN010000973.1:0-9594 GCA_035318565.1 Polyangiaceae bacterium | reverse complement strand
TGAACTTCCTTCTGTACGACGCGCTTCACGGCCGGAGCGGCTCCTCGCGGCGGACTAACCAGCGGGTTGCAAGGGCATTTCTGAGTTCGCCGCGCGTTCCGCGGCTTGGACTTGTCCACCTTAAGCCCGGCCGCCCTACGGCCGTTTTGCTGACGTGCAAGCGTCGCCCCTGGCGGAAAAGAGCCCGCAGCCCATCGAGCCCTTCCGTGGCTGGCCCATCCAGAGCGGAGGCCAAACTGCGTTCGGATTCAGCTGGTACACGCGGCCAGCAGCGTTCGTCTCACAGACGACAATGTCGCGTGTATCGCTTGCGTCGAGCATGCTCCTCGACAACAGGCTGGATCGGGTGACCGATCGCTATCGCGCCGAGATCGTTGCTGCTGGCGGGCTCCTCATCGTCCACGATTGGCGAACGATCCGCACCTTCGACTCGGAGATCATCCGCTACTATATCGATCGCGTCGCGGCGCGCCGCGTACCGCTGCGCGGGGTCGTCGTGGCATCGACGCTGGACGGTTTGCTCCGCGCGGCCGCTAACGTCATCGGCGGGGCCGTTTCCAAGGTTTATGGTTTCGATGTGGAGCTCACCAGCGATCCGGATGCGGCGCTCCGCCGCTGCCGCCTTCAGGTTCCGGACCCGCACGTCCTCGTCGCCTGAGAGACCGCCGCGACCCGCACCCTGTGCGGTACCGCGGTCACGTCTCACGGCAAAACATTGGAAGCGGGTGGGGCATTGACATCAATGCTTACCGACAAAGCATGCGAACGCTGGCATTCGGTCCGAGTTCCCACCAGTCGGAGCACGGCCGCGTCATCGGGGCGAACGCACGACCCGTAGGAGTGCTCGGCCTTGGATCGGCACCCGCTCGAATGACCATTTCATCGAGGGTCATTTCATCGACGGCAGCAACCGAGGGCATTACCTCCATGGCTCCGATCGCACTGCGTACGTCCCGCTTTAGGGAATTCCCGCCCGTACCGAGCAGGGGGTTTGGCGTCGTGAACGCTCCGGGCTGAGTTTGTGTGTGAACGGCAACGCCAAGCGTGACTCCACCCGATAGCATGGCGACTACGGCGACCATGGCTTTGAGCATGATCGACCTCCTTGCGCTGCATTCAGGCAGCGTATATGGCTCTACCTCGCGCGTTCGTGCGGTAGCATCGAGCGCAGGCGGTCCACACTCAGAATAACCACGGCTAAACCAAGAGCAAGCCAGGCTGAGCGCGCTAGCATTTCGGCTCACTTTGGAACGCGTCAGCGCCCCAGCGCGACCTCGTTGTCGCGCCGGGGCGTGAGCCCGCTACGGTTTGGGCGTCAATCGCGGCTGGGCCGAGTCAGCTGGATGGTCGTCAGCTCGGAGGATGCCTGGATGGCGCTTTCACAGAAGCGCTCCGTGACCCAACGCTTCTCGGAGAAGAGCTCGGTCTGGTCGGCGTGGTGCGGCGAGAGCGCATCACCGGATTGCGAGTAGCTCAGCAGCGTGAAGGCGGTCGGGCACTCGTTGCCGTCGAGCTCGACGACGTGCATGTAGCCAGAACCGTTCGACGGGTCTGTGTCTGGTTCTTCGCCGCGGGTGATGACGTTCATCACGGCCAGCTGGTCGGTGCCGCCGCCGATCGGGATGTGTCGGCCGTCGCGCACCACGTATTGGTACTCGCCGACCGCTGCGTCCAGCGCCATCCCGGTGCCCGCGAGCTCCAGCACCGCATCGGCCAGCGCCTGCGCGATGAAGGGGTTGCCGGTGTCCAGCGTGCGGGGCGTGTTCACCGGATCGGCCGCATCGAACGGCACCTTCCAGAGCGACACTTTGGCAGCTTCCGAGCCCTTGAAGGCGCCTACCCAGAAGCTCGAGAAGAGCAAGCTTCCACGGCTGTCGCTATCCATGTCGTGATCCCAAGCCGCCAGCACGTTGCAAGCCTCCTGCACGTCGACGCTCTGGCCGCTCGTGCTCGTGGCCTTGCCTTGCGGCAGGTTACGACAGAGCGCGACGCTTTCGTCCAGCACCAGGTCAGCGGCGTAGCTGCGGTTCGAGAGCATGGCATCGGCGAGAATCTGGCCCGTGTACGACGCGCTGGTCTTCTGCCGCTCGATCTCGGCGATCAGGCCGCGCGTGCGTAGCCCGCGTTCGGTGCCTTCCTGGCCCACCAGCTTCGGCATGCCTTCGATGCGACCTGCGGCGCTCGGCAGCCAGTGGCTGTCATTGGAGTTCTCGGCGTAGTCGCGCGGTCAGCAGGTAGGGCAGGCGTGGCGCTGCGCCGTCGCCGGGGCCAAAGATGCCAGCCTCTAGCGCGTCCTCATCGGTCTGGAAGCGGCAATCGCCGCGTGAGCCGTCGAGGATGGCGTAGCGTGCAGCCGCGAAATAGGCGCGTCCCATGTCGGTGCTGCAGCGCTCGAGCATCTCGTCGGGCACGTTCGGCACCACCTGGATTTGCGAGAACAGGTCCTCACCTTGGGAGTCGGCCGCCAGCACCGACCACCAGGGCACGCCCTGCGCGCCGCGAATGGCAGCCAGGATGTCGCGTGAGGTCTTGGCATGATTGAAGGCGAACAGCGTGTTGAGCATGCGCATGTTGCTCGCGTTGACGTCGCTCAAGACGTAAGCGTGCCCCGGCTGCTCGCTGCTCCCCGCCGTCCAGGGTAGCGGCGAGGCCCGAGGGGCGCAGGCTTCGCGACCAGATCTTCGACGACGTGGCTGTCGACGATGCCCTTGAAGTAGAGGTCGCTTACTTGGCTGCTCGGCGCAGTGAAGGTCATCGAATTCCGCGGCGCATCGCCGCCGAAGTGGCGCGAAAACTCGCCCTTGAAACCCAGCATGCCCAGCTCGATCTTGCACAGGTTGTCACGCGCCTGGGCGTAGCCCTGGCCGAAGCCGAGGTCTCGGTACTCGCTCGCTCGCTCGCACGTGCGGGATGCCGTACTCGGTGTAGCGGATCTCGATGCCTGGCGCTGACGTGTCGTCGGGCTCGCTTTCCTCGTCGCTCCCTCCACTGCAGCCGATCGGTGCGAATGCGAGCAATGAGTAGCAGCCCGCGTGACGAAACTTCGATTTGATGGTCATGGTGTGGTGCCTCTGAACACTCGCCACAGCACGAAGCGCGCCAGCTGGATCCCGCTCGAATTGCGCGACTTTGCCGCCCGGCAAGCGAGTGTCCGCTGTCACGCGGACAGTCGTCCGTCCGCCGCGCAAGAGTGGCTATGTGTCAAGCCGAGTCGCAGAGATGACGCCGAAGGTTGTCGGCGAGGACGTCGAGCCGCATTCGGCGGGGTCGTCCAGTACATGCGGCGCGAAGAGCCCGCAAAGTGATTCGGTCGGTCACGGTTCACACGCGACCGGCGTTGTCGCCAGCACCAAGTTGTCCATGTAGACGTCGAAAGGCGCGCTCTGCAATGACGACCAATCGACTCCTGCGCGAAGCAAGTGGATACCGCCGGCGGGCCTGGTGTTGAGCCCGCCTTGCTCAAGGGCGACTTCAGCGTCGATTCGCATCTGAACGGTGCCCTGATCGGCGGAAACGGCCACGGCAATCTGCAGACAAAACCAACGATCGCGTGGAATGGATGAGGCCGTGCTCGTATAGCGGTCCGGTTGACTCTCGGGCGAGTAGAGGGAGAGTGCGCCACTTTCCAAATTGAAATCGATGCCGCGAAATGGATCGGGCGTCGCGTAGTCGCCGAGAAAGAGCAAATTCATCGTTTCGGTTGCCAGACCGCTGGGCACGTACACGTGCACGCGTAGAAACAAGTCTCCGCTGTCGATGGGGAGAAATTCCTTGGCAGCCACCGCGGCGCTGCGATCCGCTCGGCTGGACGCATGCAGCGCGGCCTGGCCCGCGAACGAGCGAGTCTCGGTGCGCTCGACCCGAGCCGCATTCACCTCGATTGTGCGAGACCATTCCGACAAGTCCGGTTTCTCGAAACCGGAACAGAGGATTGCGTCCGCGTGACTCGCACACGAGTCGTCTGCGAAGCGTCCGATGACGTAGTCATCGCTGCCACAAGCGGACAGCACGAGTGCCCCCGCGCCCAGCATGGCCAGGGCGGGGTTCGACGAAACCATGCGCGCAGGATACAACCGTTTCGCTGAGTGAGCTTGGCGCGCGAGCCCGCCGCAGGTACCCTTGCGATCTGGCCACTATAGACGTTGACTTTCATTGGTTTCCGCTGGTCATCCAGCGCTGGAACGGCCGAGCGAGCGACGCCGAGCTCGAAGACTTTTGCTCGGCGTTGGACGAAGCCGCGCGCCGGGCGCAGCGAGAGAACACGGCGTACGCGAGCGTGGCGATCTCGGCGGCGCATGCGGACGTCGATGCGTCTCAGCGGCGCCGGGTGGCGCGCTGGGTGCGGAACATGCCGTCGGAGCTGCGCGAACGCAGCGCCGGCGTTTACATCGTGCTGGCCAGTCCCATGCAGCGCGGCATGATCAGCGCTCTGCGCTGGCTGATCCCGGAAATGAAAGACGTGTTCGCAGCGAACGACATCGAAGCTGCGCTGGCGGCCGCGCTCGCGGCGCTCACGGAACGGGGTGCACACGTATCCGGAACGCCGCAGGAGATTCTGAGTTACATCGGCTGAGCGCTACGGGACGTACTGGTATCTCGACCCATTGAACGCGCCGTTCGGCTGAATGAATTGCTGGTAGCGCGTGTCGTCCAGCACGTACAATTTGAGCCACGAGAGCCCGTAGCGAGCCACGATTTTCTGGTTTGCGGCGTCCCAGAGCGGGTCATTCGCAACGCCGTGATCTCCGCTCGTGAACTCGATGTACGCCTTGGAACCCGCAGTGTTGGCGTTGATGCTCTGGTAAATCGGGAAAGCGTGCTGATTGGCGGGCGCGATGGTGTCGTTGCCGGCCGCGATCACGAGCGTCGGCTTGCGCACGTCCGAGTAGTTCGTGCCCGAGCTCCAGGGTGCGTACGGGATGGCAGCACGAATGTCGCTACGAGTCGTGCGAGCGGCGATCAGCGTGCCGCCGCCGCCCATCGAGTGCCCCATGATCGCGTAGCGATCGGCAGACATCTTGCCGTTCAGCGGGCTGCCGGCGCGGGTGTTCTCGGACTTCAGCGTGTCGATCGCCGAGAGCAGCGCCGTGGAGCGCGTGGGCGGCTGGTCGAGCGTGCTGTTGGTTTCGAACGTGAGCACTACGAAACCGTGTGACGCCAGAAATTTCCCCCAGTTGAGCGTATTGGCCTGAGTTTCCAAAAAGCCGGGGGATACGGCCACGCCCGCGAACGGGGTCGGTGCGTTGGTGGGGTAGTAAATGGTAGCCGCGCCGAACGCCAAGCTGTCTCGAAATCCGCTCGTGTACGTCTGGTACGTATAAGGCCCGATCGTCGAGGCGGAGGCCTCCGTGGGCGGCGGATCACTCGGCGATTGACACTCATTGGCCGCTGGAGCCGCGAGCAGCGTGATCGAGCAGAGGGCGGCGGTGCGTGCGGTGCGCTCGAGCCGTTCCGCAGATGACCGAGCAAGTTTCCAAAGCCCAATACTATTCAATGACATACGCGTCCTCCGTGGGATCGATGAGTGGCGTGCACTATAGCGCGCGCCCGAGACGACAATCGCCGGACGCTCCGCGATGTCTCCCGAGCGAGGGAGTTTTCATTGCACATAGGACCCGCGCGGCCGCGCTCCCCTTTTAGGGTCAACGCATGTCTGCAGTCCGAGCGCATACACCGATGTAGCCGAGCAGCGCAGCGTTCAGGGACATTCGGCTTTTCCTCGAAATTCAGCAGGTAGCGCGTGGCGACCTTCGAGAGCCGCATTCGAGCGTGGTGTTCGCCGCAGAACCCCGCTAAGCACGCGCGCCTTCGCAGACCATTCGTACGAGGAGATGCCATTGGGTGCCATTCGCGGATCGCTCACGTTCAGTCGCTTCAGCGTCGAGGGGAAGGTGCCGCGGGATTATCGCGGAAAGTTCTTGCAAGCCGCCCGGCTTCGCGCGTTCGAACCGCTGCGCCCCGAGGACGAAGAGCAGGAGCGCTCGGGCTGGTGCGCCCTGGATCGCGTCTTCGATCTCGATTTGACGGCCGAGAAGCTGCACCAGGGCCCGTACTTGACGCTCGGCTATCGCGTCGATCGCTGGCGAATTCCGGCCTCCCTGCTGAAAGGGCAGATAGCGGAGCAGAGCGACAAAGCGCTCGCCAAGAGCGGGCGCGAGAAGCTCAACAAACGAGAGCTCGCCGAGATCAAGGCACTCGTCACTGCGCGCTTGCGCAAGAAGACCGAGCCCACGTCGAAGAGCATCGATGTGTGCTGGCACCTGGAAGCGGGCGTCGTGCGCGTTTGGACGCACTCGAAACGCTTGCTGGAGGATTTCGCCGCGCTCTTCGAAAAAACCTTCGGCATGAAGCTCGTGTTCGAGAGCCCCTACACCGCCGCGCAGCGCGCCGGCCTCGAACGCGCCGAGCTCGAGGCATTGAAGAGTGTGGAGCCCGCGCTGCTCCATGCGCCTCGAAGCGCGACCGTGCGCCGCAAACCAGCGGGCGAGCCGGACCTCGTCGAGCGCATAGAAACCACGCGTTTTCTGGGTAGCGAATTTCTGGCCTGGCTCTGGTGCACGAGTGAGCTGTGCAACGGACGTATTTCGGCGCCGGCCATCGGTGAAGTCGAGATCTGGCTCGGCAGGTTGATCGAGTTCGTCTCCCCGCTCACACCGAGCGAGCGAGTCAGCGTGCGCGGCGTGGCACCGAGCACCGCCAAGGAAGCGCGTGAGGCGCTGCGTCAGGCCAAGCTGCCGCTCAAGACGCGCCTGTTTGCTCGCTCCGAGGACCGCGAATTCAGCTGGCAGTTGCTGGCGGAAAACATGGCCGTTGGAGCAGCGGCGATCCCGGCGTTGTTGTCGAAGGACAGCGACGAAGCGTTCGTCGAGCGCATGCAGCTCGTGACGGATCTCGAAGGCATCGTGCACGCGCTGTACGGTGCCTTTCTGCGTTTGCGTTTGAGCCGCTCGTGGCAGGAGCGTGTGCTGCCCACGCTGCACAAATGGGTCTTGGAGGAGCGCGTCGACACGGCCCAGTACGCACGTCTGTTGATGCGCGGAGCTCCAGCCAACAACGCGAGCGCTCAAAAGGCGGCCGGTCAACGCCGCGCGCGCCCGTAGCTCGTCCTCACGCGTCCCACAGCCAGCCAGGCTGCCAGAAAAGCCCAAGACCAGGGCGCGCTCGGCGCGCTGGGGCGGCGCGCAACGGCGCATCCCGCGCTTGCCGCAAACTCCGAACGTGTGGCGTTGCGGCACGTCAGGTCGCAAGCAGGTGCGCACAGCGCACTCTCGCGCGGAGCGGACTCGCAAAGCCCGTGCACGGCCTCGAATGCGTGGAGAAAAGTTTCTTTGGCCGTGTCGGGATTCGCCTCGTGCGCGGAGACTCGGCAACCCGGCGGCGTTTCGACGAAGTCCGCTCCGCCGCGTGTCAGCACGCCCGAGAGGGCCAGGTTGGAGTCGAACGCGCCGCCTCCCGAAGACGCGTGCAGCGTGTCCGAGTCTGCGTTGAAGTACGCCGGCCCAAGCGCGGAAACGCCGCGATGCCGCGCGCCGTCATCGATCTTCAGCGGGATGCCTCCACCCGCGGAAATGACCCGCAATGGTTCACCCCAGGCGAGCGCGGGGTGCTCCCAGCGCACCCCTACTGGACGGCGCGGCGGGGCAGCGGCCTTCGCGCGCAGCCTGAGCCAAGCGTAGTCGAGCTGCCGCGCGTCCCCCGGGCGAGGCAGCGCTTCCGCGACGATTTCGAGCGGCTCGCGAACGTCCGGCACGAGCGCACCCGGCGCAGAATAGAAATAGTCGAACGCGACCCTGAAATCTCGAAGTGCCAACTGATGAACACAGTGACCTGCGGTCAGCACCAAGTCCTCGTCCAAGAGCACGCCGGAACAGAATGCAGCCGCCGGCTGCTCGGCAAACGCAACACTTTCGCACAGGCCCTCTCGCTCGCGCAGCGAAGTTACACCCTGGGCGATCGCACGGCCGCTGTCGTCCAGTAGCGCGCGTGGAATCAACGCGACGATGGACCGTCCGACGAGCGAGCGGACGTCGGCGCGCGGGATCTCGAAGTATTCACGACGATCGTCGGAACCATGGATCGTCTCTTGTGTGCGCACGCCGAGCGGCTCCGCATTCCCGGCACACCCGGTGCATCCGGCGCTGGCGGCGAGCAGGACCAGGGCGAGCCACGGCTTCACTTGGCTGGCTTGAACAGCGCCCCAGCGCCGTCGGTGATCCAGGGCGTGGTGAGGTCGTACATCGCGAGGCTCACACCGGCTCGTGACACTCGGCGCCACCACTTGGCCATGCGCGCCCCGTCGATTTGCCCCTGCTCTTGCCAGACTTGCAGCGCAAACCCGTCGGGTTCGAAGCTGTTCCCGAGAATCCAGGGGTAGTACGCGTGGTACACGGCGACGTCCGTCGCGCCGGCGGAAACGTTGTTCAGATCGCGAAACTCACTCCACGCCCCATACAGCGACGAGTTCGAGTTTCGACGATACAGCGCGCCGCTGGAAGTGACGATATACGGCGCGCCAAACCCATCGACAGCGACCTTTTGACCGCCCTGATTGTCCAGCGTCGGTGCGAAGCCAAAGCCGTTCCACGCGTGAACGGCAAAACCTCCCGGCCTGGCGTCGCAACCGATGATCCAAACACTGCCGCCCATGAAGTCGCCGCCCGCGCCGATGTCTCTGGCGCAACCGGGCACGCGCTGCCAATCTCCGGAGCTCGCGCTGGTAGTCGTACGCCGGTAGATATTTCCCAAAGCATCGACGATCCACGGGATGCCAGGATCCTGAACCGAAATGCGTACGGCACCTTGATTTCCGGTCGCCACGTCCCAGCTCGAACCGTTCCATTTGCGAACGGAATAGCCGTTCGTGGTCGTGTCGCAGCCCGCGGTCCAAACACTGGCGACAGGCCCCGGGTCGATGCCGATATCCGAGTGACAGCCTGGCAACTGTTCCCAGGTGTCGTAAAGTGTGCTGAGGGCGAGCCTGTCGTCCGCATCCAGGCTGCGGTCTTGCGTGCCCGCCGAATAGCTCGGACGCATGGTGGCGCCCGCAATTGAAGAATGCCTGAGGCCGAGCGTATGGCCGATCTCGTGCAGCGCGATGGTTTCGACGTCCGCGGCACCCAGCGGTGTAGGCGAGGCGGCGCTCCACGCGTCGCTGCTATCGAAGAACACATCGCCGCCACTCGTGGGCCCGAAGGCGCTCGCGGCTTGCAGACCCACGCCGTCGAGCGTTTCGAACTGCAGCTGAATATCCGGGTCATCGCCGGTTTCTTCGAAGCTGAGGCTGGTCGTCGCGGCCCACGTGGCAAATGCTGCGCTGATGGCGGCGCGCGCCTGCGCAAGAGGCACCTCATCCGCGTTCAGCAGCCGCCACGTGAGCTTGGAGGTTTGCCAAAACTCGTCGGGATAGAACTTTTCGTCGGGGGCTCCCGCGAGTCCGTCCGGATGTCCGCAGCGCGGCTGCTTCAAGACTTCTCGAGTTGCGCTATCCACGATGCCGGTACCCGGCACACCCAGCTGAGCCTGCAGATGAAGAACGGCGTCACGGGTCACGTCGTCGAACACGCCCCTAGTTTCGGGAGCGTGGTCCAACATTGC
>DATHEN010000972.1:0-4019 GCA_035318565.1 Polyangiaceae bacterium | reverse complement strand
GAGCACGGCGTCGTTCGTCGTTTGATTTTGCTCCCGCAGCAGCGCGATCCCGAAATCCAGGACACGCACCTGCAGGTCGTGCGCTGCTGCGCCCGCTTGCAGGAAAACGTTGGCGGGCTTCAGATCCCGATGGATGATACCGCGCGCGTGCGCCGCCGAAATGCCCTCGACGATCTGCAGCGCGATCTGCAGCGCACGCTCGACCGGCAATGCACCGCAGCGTTCGATGTGCTCAGCCAGATTCTCCCCTTCCAAGAGCTCGAGCACGAGCACGGGCCCCTCCACGTCGTCGTGGAATGCACCGAGCGCGCGCACCACGTTCGGATGCTGAATCAGCGCGCAGGCCAGGCTCTCCTGCAAAAAGCGGTCGAGAATCTGTGGGTCGAAGCGCGCATAGTCACGCAGAATCTTGAGGGCCACGCGCTCTCCCGTGTTGGTTTCGCGCGCCGCGAACACGGACCCCATTCCGCCTCGACCGAGCAGAGATTCGATCTCGTAGCGATGGCCCAGAACGCAGCCGACCCGCTCCGCCTCTTGCGGCTCCCCTGCGCTGTCCGCAGGCAGCGTTTCAGATAGAGCCAAGCAGTCCCGCACGACGGTGGGCGCCGCGCTACGCTGGTCACATGAAGCCATAAGCTTTCGCTCCGATTGGCAAGAATAACACGGCGCGAGCGGGCATCGAGAAGCATGCGCCGGCGTTGTCCCAAAGCAGCACGAGCCATGCTAAGCCGGACTCGGAGGAAGCATGGGAAGTGCAAAGAAGTACGAAGGCGGCTGCCACTGCGGCAAAGTTCGGTACGAAGTGATGGCCGAGATCGACAGCGTGCTGGCCTGTAACTGCTCGATTTGCTCGAAGAAAGCGCACTTGCTCGCGTTCGTTCCAGCGGATGCGTTCACGCTGCTCAAAGGCGAGGACGAGCTCTCGGACTACCAATTCAATAAGAAGAACATTCACCATCTATTTTGCCGCACTTGCGGCATCAGCTCCTACGGCACGGGTACGGGCAAGGATGGAAAAACCATGTACTCCATCAATGTACGCTGCCTCGATGGCGTGAAGGTCGACGAGCTGAGCGTTCAGCATTTCGACGGCGCGAAGGTGTAGCGCGGCCAGCCGGGTTCGACGGCACTCAGCGTTCTGGATCCGTCGCAGAGTTGCCTCGCTGTGGCGCAATGTCATCGCGCTGCGTGGCGCTTTGACCCTGCTCTTCGTCGATAGCGAGCAAGCGTAAGAGCCGCGCGGCCTGCTCGTAGAGCGCCGCCGCGCGCAGACTATGCCCGCGTTCTGCAGCATCCCGGGCGGCCTCGCCCAGATCACGCACGGTGGTAACGATCTTTAACCTCGAGCTCCAATGCGACACCATGACAATACTGCCTGGACGCAAAGCAAAGCGCGGGCCGAGTCTGCGACATCGACTCACCTCACGATGCGTACAGCGCATTCGGCCAACGCCCGGGACGCTTTCGCCTCAACCGGGCGCTCGCCGAAGTGGCCCGGTCAGGCCGCGAACGTGGGGCGCCGGTAAATCGTCACCACCGCCGCGCCGCCCAGGCCGAGATTGTGCTGCAGCGCGACATTGGCGCCGGCAACCTGCCGCTTGTCGGCCTTGTTGCGGAGCTGCCAGGTGAGCTCGGAGCACTGGGCCAGGCCCGTGGCGCCGAGCGGGTGGCCCTTGGAGATCAGCCCGCCCGAGGGATTGACGACCCACTTGCCGCCATAGGCGACCGCGCCTGAATCGATGAGCTCACCTCCCTTGCCCTCGGGACAGAGCCGGAGCGCTTCGTAGGTGATGAGCTCGTTGCACGAGAAGCAGTCGTGCAGCTCGATGACATCGACATTCTCCGGGCCAAGCCCGGACTGCTGATAGGCAGTCTCGGCCGCTTTGCGGGTCATGTCCGAGCCGACGATCTTGATGCAGCTCTTGTCCTCGAACGTGCTCGGCAGATCGGTGGCCATAGCCATGCCCGCGATCTCGATGGCGCGGTCCTGAAGGCCGTGCTTCTTGACGAAGGCTTCGCTCGCCAACACCACCGCACCGGCACCATCCGAGGTCGGGCAGCATTGTAGCTTCGTGAGGGGCTCGTACACGACCTTGGAGCTCAAGATGTCGTCGAGCGAATACTCGTCCTGAAACTGCGAGTACGGATTGTTCACCGAGTGCTTGTGATTCTTGTGCGCAATCTTGGCGAACTGCTCGCGCTTCGTGCCATAGCGCTCCATGTGCTCGCGCCCGGCGTTGCCGAAGATCTGCGGAGCCGGCGGGGCAGCCGCGAACTCTCGCAAGCTCATCATCAGCGTGACGTGTTTATCCATGGGATTCGTGCGGTCCATGAACTTGGCGCCGAGTGAGCCGCGCTCCATTTTCTCGAAGCCGACGGCCAGCGTGCAATCGGCGAGGCCGCCTTCCACGAGTTGCTTGGCGAGAAAGAGCGCCGTGGAACCCGTGGAACAGTTGTTGTTCACGTTGTAGATGGGAACGCCGGTCAGCCCGAGCTCGTACACCGCGCGCTCACCAGCGGTGGAATCACCGTAACAATAACCGACCGCCACTTGCTGGATGTCCGCGTAGCTGATGCCCGCGTCCGCCAGCGCTTTGGTGCCGGCTTCTTTGACCATGTCCGGGTAGTCCCAGGCCTTGGCACCCGGCTTTTCGAATTTGGTCATTCCAACGCCCACTACGTAAACTTTGTTTCCCATGTCGTTCCTCGTTTGCTTTTTTGAGCGGGTGGCTTTGCGGCGGCCTACTCCTCCGGGATCGATTGAGCGAGCTCCGGCCAGCGCTCTTCGGGCCACGGGGGAATGCGAATTTCAGGCGGCGGATCCGGATCCGGAATCGGCCACATGTTCCCCCACAGTGAGCCAGCGCCGTCGATGTTCAAGGTGGCTCCGGTCACGAACTCCGCGCGCTCGGAGAGCAGATAGGCGACGGCCGCGGCCACTTCCTCGGCGGTTCCGAGCCTTTTCTGAGGAATGCTGCGGACCACGAGCTCCACGGTGCCGGGCGGATAGTTGTGCATGCCAGTGCTCAAGATCACGCCCGGCGCGACGGCGTTGACGCGAATACCCTGAGACGCCCACTCCACCGCCAGAGTCTTGGTGAGGTTGATCACCGCGGCGCGTGCGGCGCCCGTATGCGCCATGCCCGGGAATCCGCGCGACACTTCTGCGACGATCGAGACGATGCGCCCCCCGTGAGCCAGCATCCACTGGTTTGCCACGGCCTGACACATGTTCCACGTGCCGTTCAGGTTGGTGTCGATCACGGCGCGGAAGCCGCGCTCGCTGATGGCCGAGGCGGGCGCCGGAAACTGCCCGCCGCCGTTGTTGACGAGACAGTCGATCTTGCCGAAGCGTTCGAGCGTGGCACGCACCAGCTCATCCACTGCGGCGCGCTCGCGAATGTTGCAGGTCACGGGCACGACTTCGGCGCCGTAGTCTCGCGATAACCCGCTCGCGGCAATCTTCAGGCGCCGTGTGTTGCGCGAAGCGATCACCACGCGCGCGCCCAGCACCACCAGCTCTTCCGCAATGGCGAGACCGATGCCGGTGGCTCCGCCGGTCACGATCGCGACCTGGCCCTCGAACAGGTCGCGGCGGAAGATGCTGCGGCCGAGGGCGGCCTCGCGCAGCGGGGTCACTCGCCGAGCTCCACCAGCAGCTGACCTAGGCGCACACTCGCACCGCGCTCCACGAACACTTGCTTCACGCTTCCGGAAATGTCCGCAGCCAGGCGCAGCTGCATCTTCATGGCCTCGAGCACCAGCAGCGTGTCTCCTTTGTTCACCGGCGCGCCGGGGGGTGGGCCAAGCTCGATGATCACGCCATCCATGGGTGCCACGACTCGACCCGACCCTGCTACCTCGACCGGCGCCGGCGCGTCGTAGGTGGCGTCGCGGAACTCGTGCGTCTGATTGCCCGACGCGATCACCAGCGCGTCTCCGCGGAACGTGACGCCGTAACGCTGGCGAACGCCCGCGTGCACGAAGGCCACCTCGCCTGCAGGCGCGGCGCACAGCTC
>DATHEN010000971.1:0-2859 GCA_035318565.1 Polyangiaceae bacterium | reverse complement strand
TTTCTTCCACGAGCGTTTCGCGGTTGACCGGTTTCTCCGTGGACTCGCTGGTTTCCGTCATCAACGACCAGTACTTGCCCGTTTCGGGCTCGGGCACGTTGTTCGGCGAGTAGTGGTTGAAGACCGTGACCCGATAGAAGGGGCAGTTGTCTTCGGGGAAGTACATCCAGCACTTTTTCGCGAGCTTCTCCGGCATCCCTCCGCTGAGGCCACAGCCGATGATGTGCGAGTGCGAGCGCAAGAGCTTCGTTGCGCCGTCGAGCACGGGCTCGATAGTGGGGGTGAGCGCGCGGGCGAGCACGTCCAGCGGCATCGTGCTCAGGATGTGATCGTAGTGCAGCGCCTCGCCCGTGTCCGTGATGGCGATCTTCTTGCGCCAGTCGATGGACTGGATGCGCGTCCGATACTGGATGTGTTCCTCACCCACGTGCTGGGCGAGCGATCGCCACACCGAGCCGGTGCCGCCGCGCTTGGGGAAGCGGAAGGTGTTGTTCGGGCCCCAGGACAAGTCGTCCTTTTCGAGGAAGATGTTGTCCAGCGTGCGCGCGAGATCGACGACTGCGACGCGCTCGCCGACCCAGCCCGCCCACAAGCGCTCGAGCGGAAACGCCCAAACCTTGAAGTTGTAGGGCTCCATGAAAATGTCGCGAAGCCCCTCGCCGAATGTCTGGAGCACCCACGATCCGAAATCTTGTGTGGGTGACGGCGTGCGCGGCGGCCGAGTCGCGAGACCGCGCACGGCCTTCGCGATCATTTCGCGCGGCAGGTAGCGCAAGTTGTTCTGGAATGGATAGGGCACGAAGCGATCGGCCATCCACACCCAGGACTCGCGCTCGTGGTGCAGCCAACCGTCCTTGCCGAGCGCAAGGTCCATCGC
This sequence comes from Polyangiaceae bacterium, assembly GCA_035318565.1. Lineage (GTDB taxonomy): Bacteria > Myxococcota_A > Polyangia > Polyangiales > Polyangiaceae > DATDJP01. Next base: position 1,982 of record DATHEN010000971.1, on the reverse strand, counting down.
GTCGTCGAAGTAATCGTAGTGGGAGAACTGCACGTGGCCGCCGACGTCCCAGGTGAAGCCCTTGTCGTCGGTGAAGCTGCTGGCCAGCCCACCCGCGTGTCCGCTGGCTTCCACCAGCTTGAAGTTCTCGTAGCCGAGGGCCTTGAGCCGATACGCGGCTCCAATTCCAGTCGGTCCCGCGCCCACGATGAGGATGCGTCCCGCGTCCTTCATCGCTCGATTCCCGTGTCGTGTCGCATGGTCTTATCCCGCACTACGGCAGAGTCCGTGTTTAGCAGCTTGTACCCAGCGAGGGTAGCCGAATCCAAGCGCGCGCGCGGCCCGGCGCCGGAAATCAAGCCTCTTTTCGTTTCGCCAGCTTCTTCGAGATCGCCTGCCGGATGGCCGCCACTTGCTCCTTGTCGATGCCGCCGATCAGCCACAAGCATCCGACGTACGTGGCGAGCGCAACGGGAGCCGCCGCGTACGGCGTGATGCCGCCCAGGGCGTACGCCACGGCGACCATCGCCCCGCCGGAGAGGGCGCCTTTCAGCAGCACCTTGGCCATGGCGCGATTCAGAATGCCCGGTGGGACGAGCCACAGCGCGGCCAGGATCACCGTGATTTCGCTCACCACTCCGGCCACGCACACGCCCAGCCCCCCGTTGCCGTAGCGCGTCTGAAACCACGGAATCAGAAGCGGATCCAGGACCAGGCTCACGACGATGCACATCGCCTGCGCGATCGCGAACGGCCGCTGCCGACCGGCCGCGAGAATCGCCACACTCAGCGGCATGCTGAAGTACAGGAGAAAGACCAACAGCGAGAGCACGAGCAAGTTCTGCTCGACGGGCTCGAACGACTTCTCCCCGAATACCTGTGCGCCAACCTGGCGATACAGCGCGCAGGACAGCGCCATTGGAATCGCGAGAATCGTGGTGGCCTGGAGCGCACGCCCGGCGGTGCTTCGGTACTCGTCCATGTTCTCGGCGAACAGGCGCGCCAGAGTCGGATAGAGCGCCGAGAGCAGCGCCATGGCCGGCATCATCAAGAGGCCCATCAGGCGTTGCGCCGCAGCCTGCCAGCCCAGCACCTCCGATGGGCTCAACTTCGACATGAAGACGGCGTCCACGTTCGGCTGCAAGACGAGCACCAAACCGAACACCATGAACGACGAGCCGTCCTTGAACAAACCCTTCAAGGTGGCGCCATCGAAGTGAACCGGCTGAGCGATGATCCGGCGCATGGCGCGCCACACGAGCAGACTCACGATCAGCCCGGCAGCTGCCTGCGCCACGAGCACGGCCATGAGCTGGCCGCCCAACAAGAGCGTTGGAATGACCAGCAGCACGGCCAGAAATTGCGATCCGACCTGCGCGAACGCGCTCACGTCGGTGCGTTCGTAGCCGCGCACCGTGTCCTGGCACGCCAGGCGTAGGGTGTTGAGAAAGGACTGCACTGCCACGAGCAGCAGCACGAGCTGAAAGTGGCGCGAATAGCCGAGCAGCCAGGCAATCAGCGCCAGTGCGATACAAACGAAGATCGTGGTGAGGACGCGCCACACCACGGAGCTGCCGAACAGCGAACCGGCCTTCGAATGATCCCGGGCGATGGCAGCCGCCAACACGCTGCCGTGTCCCCACTCCACGAGCAAAAATCCGAAGCTCGTGAGCGTGCTGGCCAGGTAGATGAAACCGAAGTCATCTGCGCCGAGATAACGTCCGAGCGCGGCGCTCAGCAGCACGGTGAGCGGCACACCCGCGAGCTGCGCCCCGACCAGCATGAGCGTGTTCTTCAACACGCCGCTTCCGGTGGTCGTCGACATAGGGCGCGGAGGCTAGCACTAACTCGCGGCGTGCAGTGCCACGTACGATCACGTTCGATGGCCCATTGGCTCGGCCGCCCCCGCGAACGGCGCGGCCTCGGGCACCTGCTTGCGAACCGGCTTCTGCGCGGCGCCCCAGCTGCCCGTTGCGACGGCCATCTTGCCGGCGAGCGCCAGC
>DATHEN010000970.1:0-6142 GCA_035318565.1 Polyangiaceae bacterium | reverse complement strand
TGCCGCAACCGCCGCAACATCCCACAGGCACCACCGAGCAGTCCGTGTGCGTCTCACAAAAGTCGAGATCCGGGAAACCGCCCCGGCACGTCGCCTGGCACTCTTCGATACTGTCGAAGCGGTTCGGGTTGCCCTCGCAACCGCCGTACGTGAAGGGCAAACACAGACCCGTTGCAATATCGTGGAAGTAAGCCGGGAACGCGGCCTCGCAAGGGCCGGAGTCCTTCGGCCACGTGCAGCGCTCATCGACGCGGCCGCTGCCGCCCTGCCCGCTCATGCCAATGAGCGTGCCACCAACGCCATTGCCGCCCCTGCCATTGCTGCCGCCCACGCCGCCGGTCGTCCCCGCGGCACCGCTCCTGCCTCCGCCACCTCCGACCGAGCCTCCCGCATCGCGCCCCGCTGAGCCGCCAGAAGCGCTGGCTCCAGCGGCCCCGCCGGGATCCGAGGCGCCTTCCGTCTTCCCGCCGCAGCTCGCGACCAGGGCCATGCCAAACGGCACCCACCCCGCCGCCCTGAGCCAAGCCTGCATACGCGTAGGGTAGCGTGAGTGTGCCGAGCACGCGAGGCGGCGGACGCATGATAACGTTGGCATGTGATGCATGAGGCCTATGGCGAACTGATTCGCGTGGCCACGGCCGTTTCGCGTACCGGCCACGAAGCGCGCGACCTCGTGCAATCGATTTTGCTCGATGCCATGGAGCACGGAGTCGCAGATTGGAGCGCACCCGAACGCAGAGCGTGGTTGCGCGGTGCGCTTCGCCGGCGTGCGGCGTTCGAAGCGCGCACCGCGGCCCGTGCACGGCGCAGAGAGGCGCGCTGGTTCGAAGTAACGACGAGCCAGGTGAACTCGGGTGAGCCCATCGCGAAGCCTTGGCGCTTTTCGAGAGAGCTGCTCACGCGGCTTGCACCCGCGCTGCGAACGCTGGCGGTGCTCGCGTCGGCCGAGCTTCGGCCTGGCGAGATCCGCGCCGTATTGCGGCTGACCGACACGGCATTTCGAAAACGCCTCAGCATGCTGCGCCGCGCCGTGAGCGAGGCAACCGCCGCGGGCGTGAGCGTGATCACCGCACCATCTCAGGCGTTTGCGCTGGGCCCGAAGCGCGCACCGCTCATCTCTGCGTTGAAGTGGCAGCGGGGCTGGGCCATTGCGTCTCATGACCCGGACGGTCACCCGCTGATTTTTTCGATCGCCGACGCTCACAAAAAGCCACCCGCCGGCAACTCGGTTTGAATCCAGGAGAAACTGATGCCGTTCAAACCCAAAGTCCGCGGCTTGGCTGTGATTTTCACCGTCAAGGATCTGAATCGAACTCAGAAGTTCTATGCCGAGGTGCTCGGCTTGACCCTCGATCGCCAGGAGGGATTCATGTCGGCTGTCCTTCCAGAGGGCTCCGAGATCCTGTTTTTCGAAGGCGAGGCAACGCGAGGCACGTCCCCGCAGGTCGTGTTCGGTCTGGGCGAGGGCGGCATAGACAGCGTCGCCGAAGGCCTGGTGATGCAAGGCGTGCAACTGCTGACTCAGGTATCCGAGGCACCGGGCGGCTGGTCCTTCGAATTCCGGGATCCGGACGACCACTTGCTGGCCTTCTACCAAAGCGCAGAGCAGCCACGCAGCGCCCCACAGTAAGTTGCCTTCTGCCAATGACGGCGGGGCCTCCCGCACTCGGCGCGAGATGTGCCGGGAAGCGGCCTTCCATTTGGTTTTGTTAGTTCAGCCCTGAACTTCAAAAACCAAAATAGGAGCGTCCACCAGCAGGCGCCTGGCGGGGGCTCCCCGCGCCTTGCACCGCCGCACGGCAGCGTGCGCCCTGCGCCGCGCGATTTTCTTTCGCTCGGCGCATCCTTTTCGCGTCGTCAATCGTTGTCCTGGCATGGAAGCTCTTTCAGGACAGCGCGTGATAGTTACGGGCGGTAGCCGCGGCCTTGGCCTGGGCATCGTCGAGGCACTCGTAAAGCGGGGTGCGGGGGTGACAGTCATCGCCCGCAAGACCGGTCCGCTCGCGGAGCTCGAGGGTCGGCTGGGTGTGGCAACCATCAGCGGCGATGTGACGGAGCCCGGCTTCGCAGATCGGGTGCTGGTCGAGGTTCGCCCCGACATTCTCATCCTCAACGCGGGCGTCGTCATGCCTCTCTTGCCGCTATACGAGCAGACGTGGGAGACGTTTTCGGCGGCGTGGGAGCACGACGTGAAAGCCGGCTTCTTGTGGCTGCAGGCGGCGCTGCGGCATCTATCGCGCGGTCGGGTCCTGGTGATGTCGAGCGGCGCTGCGGTGGGCGGCTCGCCGCTTTCCGGAGGCTACGCGGGTGCCAAACGCATGCTCTGGTTCATGGCCGACTACGCCAACGCCTGTGCCGCGGAGGCCGACCGTGATCTGCGGTTTCAGACGGTTGTTCCGATGCAGGTCGTGGGCGACACGGGCGTTGGGGACGCCGCGGCCGGCGCGTACGCCCGCCGCCGGGGTATCACTCCGCAGGCGTTCCTGGCGGGTTTCGGCGCTCCGCTGTCGGCGCGCGAATTCGGCGAGCACGTGGCCACTCTGCTCGCGGATCCCTCCCATCGCACGCCGCGTGCGTTTACCATCAAGGGCGACACCGGCCTCTCGCCCGTCACTTGACGATGCTCTCCTCCGACCCACCCTTCGCCGAGCTCCGGAGCGCGCGCGAGCATTTCCTCGCACTGGTGGCAGAGGTGCGGCCCGACTTGCATCGCTACTGCGCGCGCATGACCGGCTCGGTCGCCGACGGCGAGGACGTCGTGCAGGAGACGCTGGCGCGCGCCTATTTCATGCTGCCCGAGCTGCCTGCCATGCCGGAGCTGAGGCCGTGGTTGTTTCGCGTGGCGCACAACCGCGCTCTCGACTTCCTTCGCCGTTACGAGCGACGCATGAGCGAACCGCTGGAAGCCAACGCGCCCTTCGTCGCCGAAGAGCTCACCACCGCAGACGAGGTTGTGGCAGCTCAGCAGGCTGTTGCGCTGGCGCTCGGGCGATTCCTCGAGCTGCCGCCCGTCCCACGCAGCTGCGTGATTCTGAAGGACGTGCTCGGTCATTCGATCGAAGAGATCGCGGTGCTGCTGGAGCTGGCGGTACCCGGCGTGAAGGCGGCGCTCTACCGCGGGCGCCAGCGGCTGCGCGTTGCGGCCGTGGACGACGCAAATGCCACGACCCGAAGCACGTCGGCGCCGTCGCCGCTCATTGCTCGCTACGTCGAGCTCTTCAACGCGCACGATTGGGACGGGGTACGTGCCCTGCTCGCGGATGACGTGCGTCTCGACCTGGTATCGCGCGCCCAGCGCCGTGGACGTGAGGTGGGAGAATACATGAACAACTACGAGGTCGTTCACGACTGGCACCTGCGCGCGGCCTGGCTCGGTGAGCGCGAGGTGATCGCCGTTCTGCGCGATCCGTCTCGGACGACTGCAGCGTATTTCATCGAGCTCACTCTCGAAGGCGACCGGATCCAGCACATTCGCGACTACCGCTACGTCCCGTACATCACCCACGATGCACCGCTGCGGCTCGAATTGCCCTGAGCTAGACCTCTGGTCCGTCCCATGCGCATCGCCATCTCCGGAACTCACCGTTCGGGCAAGTCCACACTCATCGAGGAGCTGTCGACCCTTCTGCCCAAGTACAGAACCGTCGATGAGCCGTACCATCTGCTAGTCGAAGACGGGTACGAGTTCAGTCATCCCCCTTCACTCGAAGACTTCGTGGCGCAACTCGAGCGCTCGCTCCAGGAGCTCAGTGACGAAACGGGCGATGTGTTGTTCGACCGTTGTCCCATCGATTGGCTCGCATACATCTCCGTGCACGCGGATGCCGACGAATTCGATTTGGACGACTGGCTTCCTCGGGTGCGCGCCGCGCTTCGAACAATGAACTGGATCGTGTTCGTCCCCATCGAGGATCCGGATCGGATCCACTTCGCTTCATCGGATGACGACGATGATTCCAGGGAGCTCGTGGACCAGAAGCTGAAAGAGCTATTGCTCGAGGACTCACTCGACCTCGACGTCGAAGTCCTCGAAGTCGAAGGCGAAGTCGGACAAAGAGCCAGATCGGTGATGCGCCGAATACGCTGATCGCGACGCGCACGTCGTTCGGGCCCTCCGACGACCGATCAACGCTATGGTTTCGACGTATCCGCGACGAGCGCTGCCGGCAGCGCTTCACTGGTGAGCGCTTTCATGAAGGCGATCAAGTCCGCCTTCTCCTGCGCGGAGAGGTTCAGCGGGGTGAGTAGCGGGGACTTGGCGCCGGACAGCGGACTGCCTCCAGCGGCGTTGTAGAAGTCGATGACCGCTTCCAGGGTCGTGAATTGACCTGAATGCATGTACGGCGCCGTGAGCTCGACGTTACGCAGCGTCGGCGTGCGAAATTGCCCTTTGGTTTCGTCGGGCATGGGATTCACGAGTCCGTTCAGGAGGCCAGTGTGCGGCGTGTCGCTGTAGGCGCCGCTCGAGTTGAAGACGCTGCCGAGCAGGGGTGGGACATCCTTGAAGCGCCCGTCATCGCTGACCGGAACATGATCGCCCGTCTGAGGCACTCCGAGGTTGTGAAAGCCCGAGTCCGAAAAGTGCGGACCGCTGTGGCACGACACACACTTGGCTTTACCAACGAACAGCCGCGCGCCCCGTTGCTCGGCAGCCGTCAGCGCGGCATCCTCTCCAGCGATCCAGCGATCGAACTTCGAATTCGAACTCACGAGCAGTCGGGTGTAGGCCGCCAGAGCCTTGCTGTAGTTGACCAGAATGCGGTTGATGATCTGTTGGTCCGCGAGCACCATGCCTTCCCACGGTCCATCGGCGGGATTGGGATTCGTCGGGGTCGGCGCGGGCTTCGGCTTACCCGCCGCAGGAAAGCGCGTGCTGTTCGTGCCGATTTCCGCATCGAGCGGGCCGAACACAGCTTCGTACTCCGTGCGATAAACCTCGAACAGGCGATGCGCGATACTCAGACGATTGCCATTCATGGTGATGCTGTTTTCAGCTACCGCCAGCGGCAGTTCCCATTGGGTTGAAAAGCGTCCGCCCCAGTTCGTCCACGCATAGTAGGAGCTGTTGACGAGTGGCGGGGAGTTGCGCGTGTGGAAGTTGGTGCCGAGCGACACATTTTTCGGCACCGAACGCACGTCATCGAGCGCAGGACCCGAGTGACAGCTCGCGCAAGATATCTTGCCAGCCTCACCCACACTTCCCAGATCGCTGGCCACGATCAGTGAGCCGGAGAACTTCTTGTCGAAGAAGAGTCGTTGTCCCAGCGCCTGCGCGTGCGCATCGTCGGCGAAGGCGTTCGTGGGATCCTCCGGAACACTTCCCAAGGGCGAGAGCGCGCCGAGCTGCATCAGCTCGCGATCGAGCGCTGGAGCCGCGCCGCCGTCCGCCTCGCTGTCCCTCCCGGCATCGAGACCCGGAGTGCCGCCCGATCCGGAGCCTCCATCCACTGCGCAGACTTCGGGTTCGACTCTTTGATTCGAATCGTCGTCGTCGCTACAGGCACCCACCACCACAGCCGCTCCGACGAATCCGACCAACACGTAAGCTTGCTTCATAGGTCAAGAACTCCTGATTCGCTGTTCGCCTGCTGGCCATGAGCAGAAGCCGTGCCAGGCGGCGTACTGGTTGCCTCGACGTGCGTCGAAACAGGTTTGCGCCGGAGCCTTGCGTATTCGGAGTGCAGTGCGGAGCGGATCCGAATGCGCTTCCCGAGAATTCAGCTTGCGCAAGTCGCGCAAACAGTTGCTCAAGTTGTGAACTGAGCTGGAGCGTGTACTCGACCGACCCGGAGGTCATGACGCGCAACAACGTGGGTGCAGCCTACCTGCAGCTCGGGGAGTGGACCGAAGTGCGACACTGGCTCGAGAGTGCGTTCGCCCGAACCGCGCAGGAGCTTCTGGCGCAGGTCGAGGGACGCAGCAAGCCAACGAGCTTGAATGGTAGGATGGCGCCGCCATGAAGCGGGCGATGGGAATCAGTATTCACACCGGCTGGGGAGCGTGCGTGGTCGTAGCTGGATCGCGCGCAAAGCCGCAGATTGTCGCGAACGAGGTAGTTCGAGTTCTCGATGACGCGGAGCGCTTCTGCTTTCACATGGCCGCGGAGATGAAACTTGCGGCCGCCGAGAGGTGGATCGTGAGT
>DATHEN010000969.1:0-8179 GCA_035318565.1 Polyangiaceae bacterium | reverse complement strand
AATAGCCACGGCTTCGACGTCGCGACGTCGGGATGATGCGTCACCAGAAACGCGGCGATGCCTCCATGGAGACGCTGACGGTCTTTGAGCGGTAAGCTGCGATAGGCGCTGTCGCGCAAGAGCGCGTGCGCGAACGCGTAGACACCGTCGCCGGATGCGATGATCACGCCTGCGTTCTGCAATCGATTCAAGTCTCCGAGCAGCTCGCTGCCGCGTCGCGAGAGTTGGCAGAGGAGCTCGTATTCGAACTCAGGCCCCACGACCGCGGCCAACTGAGCGGTTTCTTTGGCATTGCCGAGCTGGTCCATGCGAATGCGCAAGAGCTCCGCGATGCTGGAGGGCACGACGAATTCGCGTGTCGAATGGCCACAGCGCACGAGCTCGAGGAGATAGAAAGGAATGCCTAGACCGGCCAGGACCAGCGATTTGGCCTCGTCGCGACCGCATCCCACGCGATGAAGCAGCTCGTAGGCGCTCTCTTCGCTCAAGGGACCAAGCTCGATGATCAGCGTCGACGGGTGCGACAAGATGCCGTCGAGCGCGGCGTGCGTCCGGCGGTCGGGCGCGCGTAGCGATTCTTCCGTGCGCAGCGTGCACGAGATCAAGGGTCGAGGCTCGGCGTCTGCCGCGATGAGAAGCTGCAACCATTCGAGGGTCGTCGGGTCCGCCCAGTGGATGTCTTCGATGAAAAGAACGTTGGGGCTCGGTACGAGTCGACCCACGAGCTTGACCAACAGTGCCAGCACTTGCTCGCGCTTCTTTTTGGGCGAGAGTGGCAGATCCGTTGCCGCGGGAAACGGGAGCCCCAACCACTCGCACAGCAGACGCTGGTGAGGCGCCTCGTCGAGCCCCTGCTCGACGAGAAATCGACCGACCTTTTCCGCCGCCTGCTCCGGCGGCGTTTCCCGGAGGCCGAGGCGCTCGGACAGGAGGAGCAGGATCGGGTAGAGGGAAATGCCGCCCGTCTCGGGAAAACAGCGCGTTGTCATGACGACGCAGCCGTCGGCGGCCAAGCGTCGGTTCCAAAGCGATGCAAGATGCGTCTTTCCGATTCCCGCTTCGCCCTGGAGGACGACGCAGCGATGCGACAAGCCGGATCCGCGCTGCCACACACGGCCGAGTTTCTCGACCTCGTCGGTACGGCCGACCGTCTGACGCACGACCGTCTCATCGGAGTCGGCGGATCCGGCACCGCTCGATTCGGGGCTCAAGCAATACCAAGATAGCGAGCCGAGCGCCGTGTCGGCGGACTGCCGCTCGAACTTCTTCAGCCCGAGGAGCAGGTTGACGACCGGTTCCGTCGCAGCGATGTCGTTCGGTGGCGCAAGCTGGCAGATGCGCGACGCGATCGAAGCCGTCGTGCTGAGACGCGATACCTTCTGTTCGGGAGCGGTCCCAACCGTCACCATGCCGTGATGCAGGCCGAAATGCATGTCGATTGCCCAGCCCGCCCGGGCGCGCATCAGGGCGGCGCGACGCGAACATTGGTCGCGGATTTCGAGCACCGTGCGTGCTGCACTGCGCGCGCTCGCTTCGCCGCTCCGTTCCAGGCCGAAGTAGACGAAGAACTCAGAGCCACCGCCGTCGGTGAGCCGCCCGCCGCCGCGTTGCGCGATGTGGGCGATCGTTTCCCAGAGGTCGGCCAGCCATTCGTCGAGAGCGTCAGCTTCGTCGGGGGGCAACGCGCGCGCGAGCGCAATGCGACAGCAGAGCACCGTCAAGGGACGCCGCTCGCTGCTCGCCGGCGTCAGCGAAGAAACCTCCGTCGCAGGCGAGCCATGGCGGCCCGTTTCGGAAGCTCGGCCCGTCAGCAAAAATCCGGCGTCGTCGGCGAGTGTACTCAGATTGAGCCGCTCGAGACGCGTCAGCAGATGGTCGGCGTTCGATGCGCGCCGTGTCGGATCTTTCTCGAGTGCCCAACGCAGCAGGTCGCCCAGCGGATGCTGCGCGATCACGGCGGGGATAGGTACGGGGTCGGGCGAGAATTGAGCGTGGAAGACCTCATGCATCGTACGGTGGCCGAAGGGATGCTCGCCCGTCAGGCATTCGAGCAAGACGAGCCCCCAAGCGTAGTAGTCGAACAGCGGACTCGTTTTCTCGCCGCGAAGCTGCTCGGGCGCGCAATACGCCGGCGTGCCGACGCGCTCGCCGCTCTGAGTCAAGGCGGTCTCGCTCCTATCGCGGTTGTCGATCCAGCCGCTGATCCCGAAGTCGAGGATTTTTGCGTGAAGTCCAGCTCCGGTATCGCTCACCATCACATTGGCGGGCTTCAAGTCCCGATGCACGATGCCGATACGATGTGCGGCTTGCAGCGCATCGAGCACCTGTTCCATCAGGCGCACGGCCGTTTGTACCGGCAGCATGCCCTCGGCGGCGAGGAGCTCCGCCAGCGTACGTCCCGGCACGTACTCGAACACCGTGTAAAAGAGGGGTCCGTCGCTGACTTCGGCTTCGCGCCCCGCGTCGAGCACCCGCACCACGTGGGGGTGGTGGAGCGCCGCGCAAGCGCGCATTTCGCGAAGGAACCGCTGCTGCGCATTCTTGCGGTCCGTCGCGCGTAAGACCTTGACGGCGACCGATTGCCCGGTGCTCGTCTGGCGAGCTTCGAACACGTCGCCGAACGCACCGGAGCCGAGCGTTCGGATGAGCGTGTACTCGGGCTCCAGGATCTTTTGCAATGAGCGAGGAAAGACTTCCGCCGAGCTCACTTGGTTTTCACGCGAGATCATGGTGCGGCGCTCAGCTTGCTTCTCCTCCCCATCGCGGTGGATGAGTTTCGCAGGACCCGCGGCCCAGAACCTCCGCTCGAAATATTCGCCTTACGCGTCATGCTGCGATGCCCCTTTCGTCTCCGATGTCGAGACGACGAAGGTCGTATTGGGCGACCTGCGCAACTTACACGAGGCATGACTCCATGAGTCGAGAATTCGATCGCTCACGCTTCCGGAGATGAGCTGTCACAGCTGAGGGATACATGGTCGACACCATCTCGATCGTTGATTGGCAACGCGGCGCGCCTCGGCGCCTTCGTTCTCGAAGCTAGCGCGCGAAAATTCCTCCCCCACCGGTTCGAGATACCCATGATGGGAGAATCGGGAGTCGCCCGCTGCGCGTGGGATGAAGGGGGGGCGTCGCCTCGCGGCCCTCATGGTCTCGTGCGCGCGAATGACACGACGATCACCGTCATCAGCGCAAAACTAGCGCAAACCCAAAACAGGCCGGCATTCCCCAAATAGCTCGCTAGCAACCCGAAGGCTCCGAAGCCGAGCAGGCTTCCGACCTTGAGTGCGTTCGAGTAGAGGGTCGTCGCTGCGCCGGCCTGCCCTGGGATGAGATCCTGAAAATACGGAATCGCAACGCTCGTGGTGACCGCATGCGCCGCAGCATTGAGCACTTGGAGCGGATAGACGTGCCAGACCGCGGTGATGAAAGGCAGCGCCGCGAAGTAACCCACCGCAGCCGATGCGCCGACGACGATCACGCGCCGCTGGTGGCCGAGGGCCGCGAGGTGACCGAAGCCCACCATGAAGAGAATCTCGAAAATGGGAGACACGGCAAACGCATTGCCAACCCCCTGCTCCGTCGCTCCCAGCTTCTCGGTGAGAAACAGGGGCAAATTTAGCCCTTGGAGCGTGAACGCGGCGAACAGCAACGCGAAGGCGACCGCGTGCGCGAGCACCACGGGCTGACCCAATCCCCACGTCAGCGGCTGGGTCGGCGGAGCCTTCGCTACCGCCGCGATCCGCGCACCTCGCGGCACGAAAGCGATCACACCAGCGGCGAACAGGATGAAGAGAGCGGCGGCGGAAAGAAAGATCGCTGGGTAGCCAAAGCGGGTCACGAGGCGAGCCGCGAGCACCGGCCCCACGGTCCACGCCAGGGCGTAACAGGCGCGCAGGATGCCCATCAACAGCGGCACCGCGGCTCCCGCTCTTTCGGTGTGGTCGAGGTGCTCGCGCACGTGCGCAAAGAACTGCGCGAAGTTGATGGACGCGACGGCCAGCGCCGACGAGCCAATCAAGAGAAGCAGGAGCGGATCACGGACGGACGCAAATCCCAAATTGGCCAACGCGCCCGCACAGCTGCCGATGAGAAGCAGCGTGCGGCGCGAGACGCCTGCGTCCGACCAGCGAGCGATGAGCGTGCTGACCGCGATGGCGCACAGCGCTTGGACGGTCATGAACGTTCCCAGAGTTTGCGAGCTCATGCCGATGTCGCGCGTGGCCCAGAGCGACATGAACGGAAGGACGAATGCCGTCGTCAGGCCGAGCACAAAGTTCGTCCCCAGAAGCCCGACGAAACGAGCGGAGGCGATCACGTCAGAGCTTCGAGCACGCGCGTCAAATGGCGCGCCGAATCGCGCTGCCCGCCGGGGCGATTGCGGGCTGCCCAGAGCGATCCGTGACGGGCAATGATCCCGCCCAGCGTCAACGAGAGCTCGGCGCGCTCGGCGCGTGGCAAAAGTGCGAGGGCATTTGGATCGGTGAGCGTCGAACGCGCCATCCCAAGGCGGCAGGCGAAGCTCAGGAGATCGCGCGCATAGCGAAGCTCTTCGACGGTCAGAACACCTTCGTTTGTGAGCGGGCGCGCGCTCGACAGCGCTGCGCCAGCGCGCTGAACATAAGCGAGCGTCTGCTCCAGCGTCTCGCGCGTCGCGCCCGGGGGGGAAAAGAGCCGCTCCGCCTTGAGCACGCTAAAGAACAAGAGCGAGGCATTGGGGCGCAAGCTGCCCGCGTGCCGATAGGCATCACCGAGATCGTACGCGACGCGCCCGAGGACCGACGCCGAGTCGGAAAAGGCATGGACGTCGAGCAGCCGCGGCAGATCGAGCTCGAAAGGCTGCTGTGCATCAGCAACGTTCCAACCGAACGCCGCGCCCAGCACGAATCCTACGTAGCTCACCGACAAAGGCTGAAGGTGCCCATGATCGCCCCAGTCGGCAATCAACAAGCCCGTGGCGCCAGCGGCTTTGCCCTCGCGGGCGGCCTTCGCGATGTTCTCGACGGCGTTGTGCGTGCGCCCGGCGAAGGAGTTCCAGCTGCTCGTGCCGGGGCAGACGTAACACGTTAGCCCGGCGCCGCGGAGTGCGGCGAGGTGCTCCGCGAATGGGTGGCTCGCTTCGTATCCCCATTCGAGCGCGATAGCGTCCTTCGGCACCTCGGTCATCAGCTCGGGGCTGCTCGTGATCGTGTCGGCCCAGAAAGCCATGGTGCGCCCGCGGCTTTTTACGCGCGCGTGCACTGCCTTCAAGAAATCCACGTACACCCGACCCGCGCCGCGGGCTTCGCACGCCGACTTGGACCGACCGCGGCCGAGATCGAGCGGCTCGTCGAGACCAACATTGAACAGACGGCTCCGAAAATTCGGCAGCAGCTCGTCATACAGGCTTTCGAGAAATCCGAGGGTCGCGGGATCCGTCGCGCTGAGGCCGTAGGGCTCGCCTTTCCCGCTCCAAGGGTGCTCGAAGCCGTCCGGACACTCCGCGAGCTTGCGGTAAGGCTCGTGAACGAGCCAGCGATGCATGTGGCCGAAGCTGTTTTGATTCGGGACGAGCTCGACCTGTCGTGCCGCGCAGTAGGTGTCGAAGCTCCGAACCTCTTCTGGGGTCAGCGGGCTCGCGTTTCTCCAGACGTCCTCATGGCCCGCGTAGGCGAACGTGTGCTCCATATAGAGCTGCAGCTGGTTGACCTTCCAGTGCGCCAACCGATCGACGAGCGCCTGAAGCGTCGCGAGCGTCGGCACTTTATCCCGGCTGATGTCCAGCATCACGCCCCGCACCGGAAAATCGGGCGAGTCTTCGATGGACACGCACGGCAGCTCGAGCGCTCCTCTGCCGCCGCTCGAGAGCTCGATGAGCTGCGTGAGCGTCGACAGCGCATACGCGAGTCCGATGGCGCTGATGGCCGAAAGGGTTGCGCTGCCGTTCATGACGATCGCGGCGTAAGCCTGGTTCGCGAGGCTCTCGGCCAGCGCCGCGCCGAACCCAAGAGGCTCGACGCGCATCCGAACGTGCGCGGCAGGATCGGACGCCGTCGTTCGCTCGAGGCCATGGCCCCGCGCGCGCAGCACGTGCTCGAGCCGCCCGAGCGCACCGGTAGCGTTCACCTGCTCGGAACACGCGAGGCGCAAGGTCGGGGGGAGCGACCAAGTGCCTTCGAGCCGTTGCAACCGCCGTGGCCGCGGCAGCAGGAACAAGAGCGTCGAATCCGCCGAACCGTGGCCCGCCATTCACGCAGCGTGAGGCCACGCACGCGCTGTCGACAAGCAAAAAGGCGAGGTGCTGCTTGAATCATGCAGCCGACGGGATCCTCATCCCGCCCCCCGTCCCTGGCGACCTTTCCGAGCGGCGTTCTTCGCTAGCGCGGTTCGACGATTCGCAGCGTTGCGTTCACGTCGGGTGGGGGCGGCAGCGGTGGCCGCGGTGGCACGGGCGGCGGGGGTGGAGGTGGCGCCGGCGGCGGACGAACGATGGGCGGTGCGACTCGGGGTCCGGCGCACGATCCTAGTTCGAAGAGCATGAACTCGAGCGCCTTCTCCTCGGCAGAGAGCGTCATGTCGGAGTCGCATTCGCCGGGGAAGGTCGCGTTCGGAGCTGCCCGCGCGGGCGCGTGAAAGTCGCTAAAAATGACACGCCCGCAGCTTTTGTCGGGCGGTAAAGGAATCGGCATTTCGACGCTGACCGCCTGCGTCGTCGCGGGAGAGAACGACGAGAGCCAGAGCTTGGTCCCGCTGCCGAGTGTGAGGGCGCCGAGATCGGCGTGCGGCGCCGTGATCGAGATTTGCGGAGGGGTCGCCCCGGAAAGGGCGCCGACTGCTGCGAGCCACGTGCGGAAATCGCCGCCCGCCGCGAACGACGTTACGACGTCGACGACGAGCGGCGGCGGGGGACTCGCGTTGCCGGTCGTCCACGTTCCGAGATTGCCGAGCGCGTCATTGCCAAAGAGCCAAACATAACTGAAGTGCGTGGCGAGCACGCGTCCACCGCGGTTCGCGTAATCCGTGAAATTGGCGAGCGCTTCGGATGTCTCGAGAATTTCCGCCCCCTCGCAGGGGAGAAGAACCTGACTGTAGCGGCCCCAGCTGCCCCCACCGCTCGCAGTGCCTTTCAGCTCCGATTCTTCGGGGGTGGCGGCATCGATGGCCGCCCCAGTGGAATGGTAAAGGTGAATGCGGCCGGGGCCTGCTGGATTCGTGAACTCGGCGTCGTCCACGCCAATCTTCCGCAGCAAGCACTCCATCCTATCGTCGCTGCCGGTGGCCACTGCCGTAAGGGGTATGTCTCCCTCACCGTGGTTTCTCGGAAGTCGCACGGTGCCCGCGGGGAGTGCGTTGTCAACACACGGCAAGACGTCGATCGTCGTCTGCCTTCGCATAATCCGATCTGAACGACGATGGGAATGCCGCTGCCGGCGGGAACGTCGCGCAAGACGAAGCGACCGTCCGGTCCGGTGACCGCGGAGACGACGACGTCATGGACCGATGGCGTTGCGCACTGGCTACACGAGGGGCCATCGGTCAACGGCGGAAGCTCTGCGCCGGCCGTGACGTTGGGGATGAAGACGATCGCGCCCGGCAACGGCTGTTGGTTCGTCAGCCCGGCCGTGACGGCGGTGCCACTGACGCTCGTCGCGACAGCTCCGTCGCATTGCGCGATTCGTGCGCAAAGGAGACAGGGCGGACCGCAGACGTGGTCGATGCAGCCCCCTCCCGTCGGACACGCGCCGCAGTCGAGGGCCTTGCCGCACCCGTCCCCGATCAATCCGCAAAACCTCGCCGACGCGCCGTCACAAACGGTCGGCCTACAATCGCCGTCGGTCAAGCCGCACACGCCCAGCGCACCGCCTCCGCCGCACGTCAAAGGAGCCGGACAGCCGCCGCAATCGAGCGCGTCCCCGCAGCCGCCGCCGATGACGCCGCAGTACTTGCCACCGGACTGATTGCAGCTGACGGCGGGGCAACGACCCGAGTCGCGGGCTGCTCCGCAAATGTTGGGAATGCCGCTGCCCCCACAGGAGAAACCGGCCTCGCTGCAGCTCGGGCAGTCCACCCAACCGTGCCCGCAGTTGGACCCGATGCGGCCGCAGAACTGTCCACCTGGAAGGAAACATTGGTCTGGGCATGAACCATCGGGTGGATTGGCGTCAGTCGGGCCGGGGGGGAGTGGAGGAACGCCTCCGAA
>DATHEN010000968.1:0-6400 GCA_035318565.1 Polyangiaceae bacterium | reverse complement strand
GGGCAGGGGACGACATCCGCCCGCTTCTTCTCTCGGGGGGCTACGTGAACGTCAACGCGCGGCCCGATCGCGAGGCGGCCGAGCGTTTGGCGGAGCAGGCTTCGCTGCGGCAGCGCGAGCGCGAGTGGCAAGACGCGATCGGTCATGCGCTGCTCGACAAGCCCTTTCAGCAAGCAGGCGCCCGCCTGGTGTTCGAGCGTCAGTTCGAACGTATCGGCGGCGCGCTCGCGGGGATCCCGCAGGGTGCCATCGTTGAAGTGGGGTGCGGTCGCGGGCAACTCCTGGAGCATCTCCGGCAGTCTTCAATGGGCGCGGATCGTTTGCTCTTGGGCGTAGACATATCGGTCGCGGTTCGTGCGCTCGCCGAGCGCGGGCAAATCGGCGTGCGCGCCGACGCCGAACAGTTGCCCTTGCGGAGCGGTAGCGCGGCGGCCGTGGTCTTCAATGGATCGCTGCATCACGCGGTGGACTACCGAAAGTCCCTGCGTGAGGCGCTGCGCGTGCTGGTGCCCGGCGGTCGCTTGGTGGTTTTCGAGCCGGCGTCCTCGGTGTTCAGCCGTGTGGTGCATCGCGTTCTCGATCCGTTCGTGTTTCGTTTCGCCTGTGAGTATGAATCGCCAGTGGATCGGCACCTGAAGCATGCGTTTCGGGAAGAGGCGGTGCTCGAAGAGATTCGGGCCAGCGGTGCGACCGTGGAGCGGCAGGCCAGCGACTTTCTCGCGTACCCATTTACCGGCTGCTACGCCACGAACCGTCTGGGCAACAGCGTGCGTCTCATGCGCGCGCTACTGCGCGTGGAACGCTTCATTGAAACCTTACCGGGCCTGCGAATGGCGGCGCGGACCTGCGCGTGGCGTTTTCTGTTGGTTGCAACCAAGCCCGGAGCTCTCGAGCGCGCTGCGGCGGTCGACAAAACCGGACTGCCCAGGAGCCGATCGCAGCGCAGCTCGCGCTTGCTGCGTGACGCAGGCCTGCTTTCGTTGTTGGTTTGTCCGAGATGTCAGAGCTCGCTCCGGGAGGTCGAAAGCGAACGTGTTCTGGCGTGCGGCGCTTGCCAACTGGGATACCCGGTGGAAAATACGGTGCCGTTCCTGATGGAAGATCCCTCGCGCGTCCGACAGCTCGCGCTGCGCGCTTCGTTCTCGGAGCCTGCGTACGTTCACGGTTCTTGAGGAGCCCGGCGCAATGAGCGCTGCCCGAGGCCGAGATCGTGCGAGCACTATCAAACTCTGGCTCGTGGTCGTGCTGGGCGCGTTCCTGCTCTTCAACGCGAACTTTCGCGAAATGGGCCTTGCGGACACGGTGCCGGCAACGCTCTTGCCGGCGAGCGTCCTGCGTGAAGGTAACCTCGACCTCGACGAATTTCGGACGCTGCTCGCCGAGAGCAGCGTGGATGGCATGGCCACCCTGGAGCAACAGGTAGACTGGACGCAGGCCATTGGCGAATACGACGGGCATTTGCGGAGCGCGTACCCGCTGGGCGCGCCTCTGCTTGCGCTGCCGATTTACGCAGTGCCCGCCGCGCTGGGCTGGTTCGACGATGACTTCGAGAACTATCGGCTGGCTGGCAAGCTCTCCGCGTCGCTGCTGGTCGCGCTGTCGGCGGGCTTCTTGTTTCTGGCGCTCGGCCGCGTCTGCCCTGCTCGCCCGGCGCTGCTTCTCACTCTGCTGTACGCGTTCGGCACCAGCGTGTGCACGATGGCGAGTCAGGCGTTGTGGCAACACGGACCAGGGCTGTTTTGCCTGTCCGCCGCACTGTGGCTGGTCCTTCGCAGCGCCGACCGTGAAAGCGTTCGGGGAGCGCTGCTGCTCTCCGTGGCGCTCGGTATGTCCGTGCTGTGTCGCCTGCAGAACGTCGTGCCAGCATTTGCCATTGGCGCTTACGCGCTCTTTCTGCGGCCTCGCCATGCGGCGGCGCTGCTGGTGCCTGCGGCCGCGCTCTGCAGCTGGCAACTTTGCTACAACAGCGCCGTCTTTCATGATCTGCGCGGCGGCTATCCCCGCATCTATCAGTCCGAAGCATTGCGCGCGCACGGGGTGACGGCGGACAACGTTTTCACTCTACCGCTGCACCAGGGTTTGGCAGGCTTGCTGTTCGCGCCGAGTCGCGGGCTGTTCGTCTACTCGCCTGCGCTCGCGCTGCCGTTCTTTGCGTTGCCGGTGCTCGCGGCGCGCCAGCGCCGTTCGATCGCGCCGTTCCTGCTGCTCTGGGTCGCCGGCACGCTGCTGCTGTTCTCCAAGAACCGTTTGTGGTGGGGAGGCACGGGCTACGGCCCGCGCTACTTGCTGGAGATCATGCCCGCGCTGGTCTTCGCGCTCGGAATGCTCTGGCCCGCGCTGGGACCGCGGCTCAAGCTCGCACTCGCCGTGCTCGCGGTGTTCGGCGTACTCGTGCAAGCAGTTGGGCTGCTCAACTGGGAGTGTGGATGGCACTATTTCCCAAAGTGGCTCGAGTTCGCACCAGAGCGCTTGTGGGATTGGCGCGACCCCGAAATCCTACGCTGCACCCGGGCGCTGATCCGCGTTGGACCGCAAGAGCCGACATTCGGTCCGTGGGTTTCGGACGAATGACGCGGGATGTACCTCCGGAGGGTTTCCGTTCGCCAACGTGCAGGTGTGTTGCCAGCCTGCACTTGCACGATCGCGCCACTTGCGTTCACGTCTCGCGTAGCGCTCACGGAGATCATCACGAGTCGAACAGTAACTTTCCATTCTCAGCGACAGTGAGTAGAGGCCAAGCCTTCGGCGACGCGATCACGGCGTCGCGGTATTGCGTGCAAGGAAGCGCTACTTGCGCTCAACCGGCCACCGTGCGACCAAATTTGCTAAACAGGGGCGGGAGCACGCCCGAGACGTGTTTTGCACGAATTGTCAGCCGGGGAGAAGTTGCACATGTTGTCGCACCGATTCGTTCGCACCCATCCGCGCAGCGCCAATCTGGCGCTCGTTCTCAGTAGCCTCGTCGTCGGGATCTCGTGCGAACCCACGACACTTTCAGTGACCACCACGCGCGACGGCGGAGAGGGATCGCTGCGCGCGGCGATCGCCAGAGCCAACAGCCTGGATGGGGATCTCGTGCGCATCGAGCTTAGTCCCGGAGTTTACGAGCTGACTCGCTGCGGTGGCGACGACGACACCAACGCGGAAGGCGACCTCGATATCATCAATGACAACTATGTCGTCATTCAGGGGACGGGCCCGGGCGTGGTGATTAGACAGACTTGTGCCGGGGAACGCGTGCTGGACGCGCGCGCCATTGGGCGCGTGACGTTCACCAATCTGACGCTCACGGGTGGTTCGGTAATGGGAACACCTTTGCAGCCATCCGCGGTTGGAGGCGCGATCCGTTCCCAGGGCGAAATAGTGCTCGATTCCGTGACGGTGACCGGCAATTCCGCGACCGCCATCAACGGAGCAGGCGCTGCAGGGGGCGGCGTCTGGGTGATGTACTCGCTGTCTGTGCAGAACTCCACGTTCACCGCCAACAGCGTGCGCGGCGGGGATGGCCTTCCCGGCAGAGAGGGCGGTCACGCCACGGGCGGCGCGGCTGTAGTCAGCGGGCACCTGACGGTTACGAGCAGTCAGGCGAACGGCAATCATGCGCGCGGCGGCAACGGAGGTCCGGGCGAAAACTGTCAGTTCGGCGGCCCAGGCGGAGAAGCGCTGGGCGGCGCATTCGCACAGACCAGCGGCGGTTGGGAACTTCAGATGTCCAACCTACAATTGCGCGCAAACACCGCACGCGGCGGGGACGCCGGCGGATTTCCGACGTCAGGGCCGTGCAGCGCATTGCCCACGGCGGATCCCGAACCCGCGGGCGATGCCCAGGGCGGCGCCATTGCAGTTCTGGGTTCGCTCACGGCCAAGCAAATCACCGCCGAGGCGAACCTCGCGGCGGCTGGTGATGCAACCTCACTGATCCGTGGCGGCTCGGCTTACGGCGGCGCGCTTTCTGGAAACAGCGTGAGCGTGCAAGACAGCTCGTTTACTGGCAACGAAGCGAAGAGCGGTTTGGACGGCGCAGTGCCGTGCTTGCCGGGCGCACCGTGCAATCCCGTGCTCCCCGTCGCGAACGGTGGAGCTGTCGCAACACAGTCCAATCTCGTTTTGGACGGTGTGCGCTTCCTGGGCAACGCCGCGGTTTTCAAAAATCACGGTCTCGCCAGGGGCGGTGCGGCCTCCAGCGAGGCGGCGATCAACGCCAAGAGCTCCCGATTCGAACGCAACAATTCGATGGGGTCGGGTGGTGCGCTCGAGTCGCCGCGCCTGGAGCTCACGTACGACACGCTGCTCTCCAATACCGCGGGCACGCGCGGGGGAGCGCTTGCAGGAACCTCGGTGACCCTGACCCGCTCGACATTGAAAACCAACCAGGCGGGCCGCGAGGGTGGCGCCGTGGCCGCTGAAACGCTGGTTGTCTACGGTGTGCTGGCAGAAGAGAATCGCGCTGGTTCTTTCGGCGGCGCATTTTCCGCATCAGGCAACGCGCGCATCGAGGTCGCCAGCATCGCACGCAATCGCGTGGTCTTGCCGGCGCGGCAAGCGCCGCTCGGCCCTCCCCCAGTGGGCGCGGGGGCGGGCGTCTACGTGGGCGGACTGCTTCAAATCACGAGAACGGACGTGCTCGCGAACGACACCGGTGGCGCGCTCGATCAGGCTGTTCAGGGCGGCGGCATCTTCGCCGGAACGGTACGCGCGCAGCAAATCACCGTCGCCAGCAACGTGGTGTCCGGCTACACGACGACCAGCGCAATCTCTGTGTACCCGCCGCATCTGACCGGCGGCGCCGGCATCGCTAGCACAGGTTCGATAGCGCTCGTCAACTCGACGATCAGCGACAATCGCGTCGTCAGTCTGGTCGATCCCGCGGGCGTGTTCGAGGCGGGGCGCGGTGCGGCGCTCCTCGGGCGCTCACTCGAGCTCGAACATACAACCGTTGCGGATAATTCGGGCGCGGCGAGCCTCGAAGCGTCAGAGGTCAGCGCTGCGCGTTCCGCCGTCAGTAGTCCCTCGAACACTGCAGTGTGCGGCGCGGGCACGGTATCGGAAGGGTCTCTATACAACTGGTTTACGGATGCGAGCTGCGGGCTACCCTCGGACACTAACCAGCAGGTGCATACGGACTTTTTTCTCGCATCACTCGCGAACAACGGCGGTCAGGTCTTCACGCGGCTTCCCGCGCAGGGCAGCGTACTCGTCGACGCGGTCCCAGCGAACGCGTGTACCGTCACGCTCGATGCGCGCAGCGCGTCGCGACCAGTGGGTGCAGGCTGCGACATCGGTGCTGTCGAGCGCTTGCCACAGGAGCCAGCACTCGGATTGCCCACCGAACCGGAAGGCGATCTCGGTACCGGACCCGTTGAACCCCCACCACTTCCGCAATGTCCCACGCCGATCGGTGAGGCGATGAGCAGCGCGATCGCCGCCGATCCAAATCAGCCCGTGTACTTCAATGGGGGAAGCTCGCTGCCGGCTGGCACCTACCAACTGAGCTACGTGGACGGCTGCATGAAGTACAGCGGCAACTATGCTTGGACGATCCACACTGGGAGTGCACTGTCGCCGTTGCCCGCGAAATGGTGGCTCGTCCGCGAGAGCCCGACAGAGCGCGTGCTCGTGCCTCCCGGGACGGTTGGCTATCTGCCCAGTAACGGAGCATTCGCCGACTTCGCTGCTTGCGTGGCAGCCAATCAAGAGCAGCCCCCGATTCGCTTCCAGCATCCGGGCGGCAGGCTCGCCATCTGGCTGAGTGACGACAACTACCCGGACAACGTGGGCGGTCTCGACGGACGCAACCCCAAGTGGCGCCTCGAGCGGCTCACGACCTGCGAATAGTGTAAGCGCGAGCGATACCGTCGAATTCGGCGCGCGGGTACTCGAATCGAATCAGAGTTTTGTGAAGCGAAACTCGGAGACCTGCGACACGCAGGTGCGCCCGCAGTCTTGCCGCTATATCTGCGCTCCGGCTGGTACGTGAGGCACCGGAAGCGCGGTGAGACCAAGCAGATCTCCGGACTTCGGTTCCAGATGCGATGAATCATCAGCAAGTCCGCTTACTCGAAATCAAACTCGAGAAGTGTCTCGCGACTCCATCGAGCGTGCGGGCCGTATGCTCCAGTATCGCCAGCGTGGAAGTCCGGCTGGGAGCAGGGGGTGCCCCGGCGCGCTTCTGCGCCTCGGTCGCCGTGCGCGATCGACGCGGCGGGTGGCTCGGGAAGGAGCCGCTCCATTTTAGAAAAAATGTAAGTGCACGTCTTAGGATTGGTCACATCTCGGGCGCGCTAGCGCTTTCGCAGAATCCGGGCGCTCGTTCGTGCCGCCGCAGGGACTGGCGCGATTTCGGCCGCTCGGGATAACCGCGAGTAACCCATCACCGCACTAAGGATGCCAAGCAGGCGCG
>DATHEN010000967.1:0-2980 GCA_035318565.1 Polyangiaceae bacterium | reverse complement strand
TGAACGAAGGTCGCGTCTCATGAAATCTGGCTTTGCCGAAGCTCGTCCGAGCTTTGGCTCTCCGGTACTTTGCGGTCGCGGGCTGCTGTGTCGTGTCATTGGAGCCTTGCTCATGGCTGGGTGTGCTTCCATTCCGCGAGGTCAAGCGGCCGTCGATGCAGTGGACATCGAGGGCACGAGTGAGCTGTCCGAAGCGGACGTCGCCGAAAAAATGGCCACGGCTCCCAGCGCCAAGTTCATCGGCTTGTTTCAGGGTGTCGTCTACGATTACGAGATTTTCAACCAGTCGGTTCTGCAGGCCGACTTGCAACGCGTCGAGCGCTACTATCGTGCGCGCGGATTCTACAAGGCGCGCGTGCGGGCGGGCCGGGTCTTCTACGAGGACGAACAGAAAGTGCGCGTCGAAGTGGAGGTCCAGGAAGGGCCGCCCATCATCGTGCGACGCGTCGCGGTCATCGGCGTCAAGCATCTGCCCCCAGACATCGTCCAGGCCGCGCGGCGCGCGGCGGCCGCCCCCGTTGCCGTGGGCGAGCGCTTCGAGGAGGAAGCGTTTCAGCGCGCGGAGGCCGATCTCAAACGAGCCTTGACCGACCGCGGTTACGCTTACGCCGAAGTCACCCGCATCGCCGAAGTGGATTTGCCTCGTGACCGCGCCAGCGTGGCCTTCTACGTGAAGCCGGGTGAACCCGCGCGCTTCGGCGAGGTGCGCATCGAAGGCCTAGGGGATGTGCCCGAAGCTCCCGTGCGGCGCGCGCTGGACATCGAACCAGGCGAGCCGTATTCGACGAGCGCGCTCGAGTCGGCGCAGCAGGCTTTGCTCGAGCTCGGCGTCTTCAGCTCGGTGGAAATCGAGCCCGCGCTCGAAGCTAACGAAAGCCGCGTGGTGCCTCTGCGCGTGCGCGTGGAGCCATCGCGTCTGCGCAGCGTACACCTCGGGCTCGGTGTGACGGCGGACGCCCTCCGCACGGACGTCCATTTGATTGCCGGCTGGGAACATCGCAATTTCTTGGGGGGCCTCCGCCACTTCAACGTGGAGGTCAAACCAGGCGTCGTGTTCTATCCGACGCGCATCGGAGATTTCCGCGCTCCAACCGACTTTTTGCCGGAGGCCAAGCTGCGTGTCGAGCTCCGGCAACCGGGCTTCATCGAAGCCCGAACGGGCGGCCTGATTCGATCCGAGTACAGCGTGTATCCGCTGCTGTTCTCCGAAGACGTGGTCGAAGACGCGCCGATCCTCGGTTACCGCGAGGCGCGCGGCGCCGTCGGCGTCGATCGGAGCTTCGGCCGCTTCTACGCGGCTCTATTACAGAATGTTCAATCGAACATTCCGTTCGTTTACAAGGGCGAGCTCGATCCTGACCTCGGCCCGGTGCTCGTCTCCTATCCACAGCTGCTGACGATCCTGGATTTTCGTGATGATCGGGTGCAGCCGCACAAGGGCCTGTTCGTGAGCAACGATCTGCAGGTCGCGGGTCTCGGGGGAGACGCCCAGGACGTCAAAGTGCAGCCCGACGTACGCGGCTACGTTCCGCTCGCGAAAGGCTGGACTCTCGCGCTGCGCGCCAGCGTCGGCTTCCTGTTTCCGGGGAACTACGGTGACACCGTGCGCTCCAACGCCGAGACCAACGGCCCCGGCGCGGACGTGAGTCGCAGCGAATGGGTGCGCGACATACAGATCACCTTTCTGCGTGGCTTCTTCTCCGGAGGGCCGACGACCAATCGCGGCTATGTGGTGCGCGGGGTGGGCCCACACGGAGTCGTGCCCTTTTACAACCCCAACCAAAACGATGCTGACTGCAATCCGCTCTCCGGCAGCTACAAAGCAGACGAGTGCGAGCTGCCGCTCGGCGGGTTCAGCCTCTGGGAAGCATCGCTCGAGGTGCGTTATCCCATCACCGGGCCGCTGTCCGGCGCGACCTTCTGCGACACGAGCGACGTTTCGCCCGAGCAGACGGACATACGCTTGAACCGCCCGCACCTCTCTTGCGGCCTTGGATTTCGCTACGGCACTCCCGTCGGCCCGATTCGCTTGGACGTGGGTTACCGCATCCCTGGCATGCAGGTCCTGGGCGATGACGCCGGCGAAGGCATGCCGAACGACCTGCTCGGGGTGCCCATCGCCATCGCATTCGGCATCGGGGAGGCTTTCTGATGGCCGGAGCGCGGCCGCGCCTCCCAGCACGCATCGCACGGATGGCGCTCAAGAGCGTCATCGCGCTGCTGCTCGTGGTGTTCACGTTGATCGTCGCCCTGCTGGTGCTGGTCAACGTGCCGCCCAGCGAGCGTTTCATCCTCGACAA
The DNA here is from genome assembly GCA_035318565.1 of Polyangiaceae bacterium. Classification (GTDB taxonomy): domain Bacteria; phylum Myxococcota_A; class Polyangia; order Polyangiales; family Polyangiaceae; genus DATDJP01. The sequence goes on along the minus strand of DATHEN010000967.1, from coordinate 680 downwards.
GGTGAATGACGCGCTGGCTTCGAGCTTCAAGGGCCGGGTGCAGATCGAGCGCATCGGCACCCTCGACCTGTTCGGCATGACGCACGCGCATGCGCGGGTCTATGCGCCGAATGGCAGGCAGGTGCTGGACCTGCGTGACGTCAACGTGCGCCTCAACCTGCCGCGGCTCGCCTGGGGCGCGGTGTTCGGCAAGGGCCCGCTGGTGCTCGACTTCGAGAGGCTCTCGCTCGGGCACGCGGACGTCCTCCTCGAGCAAGACGCGAGCGGAGCGCTGACACTTCAGACGGCCTTCGAGCCCAAGCAGCCCGCCCCAACAGAGGCTCCTCCGGGCCGGCCCGTGGAGGTGCAGCTAGCGGACATTCAGATCGACCATGCCTGGCTGCACGGCGGCGTACCCGCGCTGCCGACTATCGATGCTGAGCTCCACGGTCTGCGCGGCTTCTTGAGCCTGGACGAGGCCGGCACCCAGCTCGGCGTCGAGCGCGTATCGCTGCTCGGGCGCGCGCTGCCGAACGGAGCCAACCCGGCGGGCATCCTCACTGCCGAGCTGCAGATTCCGAGCGACAGCGCGCGAGGCATGAACGTCAATGCGCTGTTCTCCGGCCGGGTGAGACAGATCGAGACGCGCGCCCGCGTGGCCCTCCACAACCAGTTCCTGACGGCGCAAGCCAGCTTACCGA
>DATHEN010000966.1:0-2792 GCA_035318565.1 Polyangiaceae bacterium | reverse complement strand
TTCGAAGCTGACGAGCTCGCGCCGGAAGTACACGGTTTGCTTGTCGTTCGAGCGGTTCTTGAGCGCGAGCGATACGGTCGCATTCCGCTCCGACTGCGCGTCCGAACCCTGCGTCAAGCGTAGCTCGAGCGGACCAGGGTGTTTGCGGAGTTTGTCGTCATCCGCCAGCCGTGTGCTCGACCACTCCTTGTATTCGGAACGCAGCGCGAAGGTTTGTCCGGCGATGCGCTTCAAGGCCGTCGCGTTCGGGTCGGCGGCTCCCGCATCTGCTGCGGCGCGCGTGGATGCAGAAGACGTTTCGCCTTCGGCCGCGTCCGGAGTGGGCTCCGCCACGAAAGGCTTGTCTTGCACGAGCGGTTTGCGCAGGCGACCGCGCGGCTTGGTCTTCTCCTGCCAACCGAAGTACGGCGTCACCACGGCGCCGGGTACCAGCGCGCGCTGGCCGCTGCCGGCGAAGCAGTAGAGCCTGGGGTCGAACGCTTCCACGACGCCTTCACCGGGATGCAAAGTCACGGTGAGACGCTGCTCGGCGAAGTCGGGAAATTGTGCGTCGGGCAGGCGGCACGTCACCTTTTGGCGCTTCCCCGGCACTTTCACGTCGAACCAGAGCAGGCGGGCGTCGGCGACCAAATTCACGGGCTCACTGCCCTCGTTCACGATCGCGACGGCCCAGGGCATGTTCGGCCCCTTTTCCGCCACGTCCAGGGTGAGGCCCAGCGGCGGCGGCTCTTTGCGTGTGTTGCCGTGCAGTGTGCTGATGTCGGGCGGCGGATTATCGTCGGCGTCGAGCTCTTCCTCGTCCTCCTCCGCCGCCTCTGCGTCGCTACCGGCGTCCGCCGCCAAAGCGGGCGTGCTTGGGTCGGTTGGAGTCTGTTCGACCCCATGCGAGGTGCCCACCAGGGTTTCACGGCCGTCGCCTTTGCACGCGGCCGCGCACCACCAAGCGAGCGGCACTGCCAGCGCAAAACCGAGATATCTTGGCGTTTTCAGCTGAGGACGCATCGGGGGCCACGCGTATCACAGCCTCGCCGGGGCGGCTCTCTCGGAGAACAGTGCGGCTCGTCGCGTGACGCGCCGGGCTAGAAGCACTATCCCGATTAGTGAGGGAACTTTTCGTGTCCGGGCTCTATCCCATCATCGACGTGGACAGCTTGGCGGCTTTGAAGCTGCCGGTTCTGGATTTTGCCCGAGCCGTGCTCGAAACGCAGCCGAAGTTGGTTCAGCTCAGAGCCAAGCACCTGTCCGCGCGCGAGACCCTGGATCTGTTGCGCGCACTGCGCCCGCTCTGTCCGCGGGGCACCACGGAGCTGTTCGCCAACGATCGCCCGGACCTGGCGCTGCTCGCGGACTGCGACGGCGTGCACGTGGGTCAGGACGATTTGCCGGTTTCGGCTGTTCGTCAATTTGCGCCATCCCTGAAAATCGGCGTGTCCACCCACAGCCTGGCGCAGCTAGACGCCGCATTGCAGGCGCGGCCCGACTACGCAGCATTCGGGCCGATCTTCGCGACCGAGTCCAAGGCGCGTCCGGATCCGGTCGTTGGCGTGGAGGCTCTGGTAGAAGCCGCGCGGCGTGCGCGCGCACAGGGTTGCTCCATCGTCGCGATCGGCGGCATCAGCGCTGGCAACGCGGCGCAGCTCGCCGGACACGGCGTGCTCGCCGCCGTGATTGCCGCGCTCGTACCGCCCGACGGAGATTTGGAGAGCGTGGCCGATCGAGCGCGTGACCTGCAGGCGGCTCTGCAGGGTCCGGCCTAACGCTCGCCACGCTGGGTCAAGCGTGGCGCAAGCGGTAGAGCATCGATTCGACGACGAACGAGGGCTGCACGTTGCGTTCGAGCTCTGTCAGCGCCGTCAGCACCACCTGGTGACGGCGTGCGAGCAGCTCGGCCCGATCCGCGCGCTCGGCGACCAGGCCGCGGCTCTCCGTCGCCAAGCTATGTGCCAGATGGTTCAGCTGCGCGCGCAGGCCATCGCGGTCGGTGCCGCGTGTGTCCGCCAGGCCGAGGCCGGACGCGAGATCCGGCGCCGTGATGGCGCTGCGCGCGGCTTCGGTGAATTCTTGCTTCTGCTGCAGGCTGTCCGGGTCGCCGAGCTCGAGAGCCCGCGCCGCGCTGCCTTCTGCGAGCACCGCCACGCTCGGGTCGAGCCCGTGCGCTTCGGCGATACTCCGCAGGATCTCCTCGGAGAGAGCTCCGAAGCGCACCGCCAGCGTGCGCGAGCGGATCGTGTCGAGTAGGCGGTTCGGCCGGCTCGTGAGAAGCACGAAGTGCACGCGCGCTGCCGGTTCTTCGAGAGTCTTCAGCAGGGCATTGGCAGCCTGAGGCGTGAGCTCTTCGGCCGCGCGGATGATGAACACCAGCGCGCGGCCTTCGTGTGGCGGGAAACCCGCGCGGCCGAGCACGATGCGCCGCACCTGTTCGACGCTGATCCCCGTAGCTTCTGGCGCGCCGATCACGGACGAGGGATAAAGCCCGCGCTCGAGCAGCACCACGTCCGGATGTACCGGAACGCGGGGTTCGCCTTCCGCGAGCGTGAGCGCCCGCTGGCAGGCTCTGCAGCGCTCGCAGCCGAGCGGATCTCCGCCCGTGCAGACGAGGGCGCGCGCGAGCGCAAAAGCGGTCTTCTCCTTGCCGACGCCTTCGGGTCCCTCGAAGCGGTAGGCGTGATGCACGCGTCCGCTCTGCAGCGCGCGCTCCAGAGTTTGCAACGCAGTGGCTTGCCCGAGGATATGGGAAAAACTCATGGCGCTTACCTCAGCCGCCGTCGGCCCACTCGAGCGCGCCCTGCTCG
>DATHEN010000965.1:0-2525 GCA_035318565.1 Polyangiaceae bacterium | reverse complement strand
CCTCACGATGAAAGAGGTCGCCGAGATCGTCGGCTGCCCGCTACAAACTGCGTACTCGCGCCTGCATGCTGCCCGCAAGTTCCTGCTGGAAGCGCTCAAGAAAAAGCGGACGGTGGGCTGATGTCTCTCGACGAACCGCCTCCCCTCGGCGACACGCCGGACGAGCAGCTACTACGCGAGCTCTTGGACGAAGCGAAGCAGGATCTACCGAGTTCCTCGCAGATGAACGCTCTGGCCACGAAGCTCGGCCCGATGCTCGCCGGCGGTGCGCTCACCGCTGCGTCTTCTGCTACCAGCGCGGCAGCAGGCAATGGAACGACTGCCGCCGTTCAAGCGACACTCGGCGCGAGCGCGCTCAAGATTGCCGGTGCCGCGGTCTTGGTAGCGGCCGTTGCCGGTAGCGGTTACTGGCTCGCGTCACATTCGAACGAAACGCCCGCGCCCGGCAGCGCGCCGAGCCACTCCGCTGCTGCGCTTCATTCGACCGCACCGTTGCTGCCGCCGCCCGCCGAGAGCGCAGCGATCCCGCCCGAGCCGTTGGCCAGCGCAGCGCCCGCATCCGCGCCGTCTCCCGCGGAACAGACGCCGCGCCGGGCCGGCGCGGTGCAGCCCGCTGACGAAGCAGCCCTGTTGCGACGCGCGCAAGCCGTATTGAAGAGCAATCCGAGCCGCGCACTCGCACTCACCCAGGAACACCGGCGGCGTTTCCCCAAGGGTGCCTTGGTGCAAGAGCGAGAAGTGATCGCCATCGATGCCCTGGCACGTCTCGGTCGAGGCGGCGAAGCAAGCACGCGTGCTCGCAATTTCGACGAGCAATATCCGGGATCCGCGCATCATCGTCGCATCGAATCGGCCACGAAACCGGCTCGCTGATCGTTCGATCTGCTTCGAGCCGTCATAAGCGACGCGCTCGGCGGCCACTCACGACCGACTCCCCGACGACCAGGGGTTTTCAGCGGAGGATGCATGCGACTTCGTGGAGCGGTGCTGGCGTGCGTACTGGTTGGCTTTGCTAGCGCCGGAGGTTGCGGCGGCAAAGACAACGACAATGACGGTTCCGGCGCGAGCGGTGGCGCCGGTGGTAGCTCGGGCGACGCGGGCGATGCGGGCTCCGGTGCCGACGGCGGAATCACAGCCGGCACATCCGGAGGAGGCAGCGCGGGCGCGGGCGGCAGCTCCGCCGGCGCAGGCGGCAACGCCGGCGCAGGCGGCAACTCCGGCGCGGGCGGCTGCACGGTGACTGAATGTCAAAGTCACACGTACGCGTGCGGCAACTGCACGGACGACGACGGGGACGGCAAGATCGACATGAACGATCCGGATTGCCTGGGTCCCTGCCACAACGCCGAGAACACGTACTACAGCAGTATCCCGGGAGGGGCCGGCCCGGCCTGCACTGTCGATTGCTACTTCGATCAGGATTCGGGTTCGGGTAACGACGACTGCCACTGGAACCACCGCTGCGATCCGCTATCCGTCGCCGAGAAGTATCCGCCAGAAGGCGATCCTGCGTGCTCCTACGATCCGGGAGCCAAGACACCGGGCGCCATGGACACACCTTGCCGGGGCAGCGACGGCGGCACGGGTCTGTACGACAAGCAGAGCAAGGCATGTCTCGACTTTTGCGGACCGCTCACGCCCAACGGTTGCGACTGTTTCGGCTGCTGTGAGCTGCCAGCTGGGGGCGGCAAGTACGTGTGGCTCGGCTCGGAGACGAACGGAGCGCCCACCTGCACCAAGGCGGACGTGAACAATCCGGACAAGTGCCGGCCCTGTACGCCAGTGCAAGGTTGCTTGAACACGTGCCAGCGTTGCGAGCTCTGTCTCGGAAAAGATACCCTGCCTGCGGACTGTACCCCGCGACCGCCAGACGGCGGCGCCGGCACGGCTGGGGCTGCCGGAACGGGCGGCACCGGCACGTGCGCACAGACCTGCGGTGCGGGTGTGCAAAAGTGCGGCAATGGGTGCGGCACTTGCCCGGCCCAGTACTTCTGCCTCACTGGCTGTTGCATTCCCGAGCCCGAATGACGCTGCCCTCGTGGAGGGGGCCCAAGACGGCGCCCCTCCCGTCGGTTCGAACGAACCACGCCACGCAAGCAAGCAAGCGCGGCGCACCTGAGTTAGACTGCGCTGTCGTGGTTCGTATGCGTAAACGCCGCAGCGCACCGCCGATGGGCGGGGGCAAGGAAGAGCTGCGCGCTACGCAGCTGAAACCCTATCTGTTGCGCTTGCGGGACGAGCGCGGAGAGGCTCAGGCGCGCGCGTTACTCGCGACAGTCGGCATTCCGCAGTCGATCCTGGAAGACGAGACCGGGTGGATATCGGTCGCGGCAGCCCGCCGAGCGCTGCACGCGCTCACGACCGCGCTCGGCGAAGAGGCCATCGCGCATCCCGGCGAGTGGATGACCCACCCGGAGACGCTCGGTGCTTACGTGCGCATGCTGCGTGTCGCTTCCGAGCCGCTCGATGCGTACCGCTATTTGACCGCCAACGCTGCAGAGAGCACGCGCGTCGGAACCTATGAG
>DATHEN010000964.1:0-3777 GCA_035318565.1 Polyangiaceae bacterium | reverse complement strand
GGCACCCGTAAGACCAGCCTGACCCGGGGCTTGATCCGTTACCTGCGGCGGCACCTGCACACCACGCCGAGCGAGATGGTCGAGTTCAAGTTCCATTGTTGCATGCCGATGTTCATCGCAAGGCAGTGGATTCGGCACCGCACGGCCAACGTCAACGAATACTCCGGGCGCTATTCGCTCTTGCCGATGCTCTTTTACACTCCCAGCGCCGACCAGGTGCAGACACAGAGTCGCAGCAATAATCAGGGTCGCAGCGGCGAGGCGCTGAGCGCCGAGCAGTACGAAAAGGCGCGCGCGTTGTGGGAGACCAGCCGCGAAGCCAGCAGCGCTGCGTACCGCTGGCTCACTGGCGAGCAAGTGGCGCGCGAGCTCGCGCGCATCGACTTACCTTTGTCCACCTACACCCAGTGGTACTGGAAGATCGATCTGCACAACCTGCTGCACTTCCTGAAGCTCCGAGTCGACCCGCACGCGCAGTGGGAGATCCAAGAGTTCGGCAAGGTCATGGCCGGCATGCTCAAGCTGGCACTGCCGCTCAGCTACGAGGCGTGGATCGACTATGACGTGTGCGGCGCGCGCCTGAGTCGCATGGAGCTCGATGCTCTGCGCAAGCTCGTGAGCGTCGAAGGCGGCGGCCTGCGCGCGCGCGCAGGACAAGGACTCGAGGCGGGGGCACTGGAGGAGCTGGGACTCGCACGCCGCGAAGTCGATGAGCTCCTGAACAAGCTGCTACGCACGGACGTACCGGACTTCAGCCTGGACGTCGCATCGGCACGGCCCGCAGAGGAATTCTCCGAGCGCTTCGCCCGCGCCGTGCCGAGCGGTGAGCCGGAGCCGAACGACCCTTGAGCCGCGAGCTAGAACCGGGCGGCCACGTCGAGACCGTACCAGCTCGATCCGACGACCCGGGGAGTGAGAACGATCGGCGAGATCTCCCCGCCTGCAAGCGCGGTGGATGTGGGGATGAGCCGGACCGCCATGGTGGGGGCGCCCGGTATCTGCAGGTCGCGGGTGATGATCAGGTCATCCAGAACCGCTTTGTAGTCGATGGGGGGCTTGGCTTTCGCCGCCTTGGGCGCAATACCAGAAACCACGATGGGTGCAGCGGCACTCACCGCAGCCTCCGCCGCCAGACCCAGATCGACCGAGCTGATCAGGCGCTGATCGGTCAGCGAGTCCGCCTCTTCACGTCCGACGGGAAATCCAGGACCGCTTCGCTGGACCACGACGCTAGCCACTGCCACTCGGCTCTTCACCGCCGGGCCGCCCTTGCCGAACGCAGGCACGGCCAGGGTGCTAACGAGGAGAACTAGAGCTAGGCGCCTCATCTATGTGTATTTCAGCATGCGTTCGCCGGATCGGTCAATCAAGGGGCGCGCAAATTACGCGCATAGGGTCACGTAGCGTATGCTCGTTTTGTCGTGGCATGTGTGCATAGGCGCCGCCTGCGACATATCTTTCTCGTGAGCTCTAAAAAATGACGATGTCCGTTGCCGTAAGCCAGCCGAAGCCAGGGGGTGTGTCTCTCGAGGACGAGATCCTGCGCCTCAAGAAGGAGCGTAACGCGGTGCTCCTCGCACACTACTACCAGGAGAGCGAGATTCAGGATTTCGCGGACTGCATCGGAGACTCGTTGCAGCTGGCTCAAGAAGCGAAACGCACCAACGCCGACGTGATCTTGTTCGCGGGCGTGCACTTCATGGCCGAGACCGCGAAGATCCTCAATCCGGAGCGCATCGTGCTGGTGCCCGACATGGCGGCCGGCTGTTCGCTGGCGGACGGGTGCCCGGTCGACCGTTTCAAAGCCTGGAAGGCGCGCTACCCCGGCAGCGTCGTAGTCTCGTACATCAACTGCTCGGCCGCGGTGAAGGCGGAGAGCGACTACATCTGCACCTCCAGCAACGCCCAGAAGATCATCGAAGCCATCCCGCAGGATCGCCAGATTTTGTTCGCCCCGGATCGGCATTTGGGCCGTTACCTGATGAAGCAGACCGGGCGCGACCTCGTGCTCTGGCAGGGCAGCTGTGTCGTGCACGAGACCTTCAGCCAGCACAAGCTCGTGATGCTCAAGCAGCAGCACCCTCAGGCCAAAATCATCGCGCACCCCGAATGTCCGGAAGCGCTGCTCGAGCTGGCCGAGTTCGTTGGCTCCACGTCCGCGCTCTTGAAGTTCGTTCAGACCGATCCAGCCGAGCAGTTCATCGTCGCGACGGAATCTGGGATCTTGCATCAGATGAACAAGGCGGCGCCCCACAAGACCTTCATCGCCGCTCCGCCGCAAGGCAACTGCGCCTGCAACGAGTGCCCGTTCATGCGCCTGAACACGCCCGAGAAGATTTACCTCGCGCTGCGCGATCTAAAGCCGCGGCTCGAGATGGACGAGGAGCTGCGGCGGCGCGCGCAGATACCCATCGACCGCATGCTCGCGCTGAGCTGAGCTCCGCTCAGTCTTGCGCGCCGGGCAAACGTCCGAACGTGGAGAGCGCGTGTCGTACCAGCCCGCCGCACGCCCCGGCGCGTAGGTTGTGCTGCTCTTCGGGATCTTGCAGGAGGTCGTAACATTCCCAGCCACCGTTCCACGAGCGCGCCAGAAGCTTCATGTGGCCCTGCATGTAGCCCCAGTTTTCGAAGGCGCAGCTCCAGACGCCGGCGCAGTTCGTGAGCGGCAGCGGACGCTCGGTCAGCTCACGCCCGAGCAGGCTCGTGCCGGGCATGCGGGCCTTGAAACGTGACAGTTTTTCGTCCTGCCACACGCCCATCAGGTCGAGCAGCGTGGGTGCTACGTCGGCATGTGAAACGAAGGCATCCCGCTTTTTGGCGAGCGCTTCCGCTTCGTCATCCGAGAGCGTGCCGGGCGGCGCGTCGATCCAGCCGGGAACGTGGATCTCCTCGTCGAAGACGCTGAACGTGTGACCCATCTGATTGTGCTCGCGGAACGCTTCGCCGTGATCGCTGGTATACACGATCACCGTGCGCTGGCCGGCTGCGCTGGCGCGGAGCGCGCGGATCATTTCAGCCACGTGCCGATCCTGCTGGTGCACGGCGTTCTGATAGTGGTTCTTGAACGAGCCGTTCACGTCCGGCGCCTTGCTGGTCGTGGCGGGCTGAAACGGCTGTGGGCCGCGCTCTTCGACGAGATACGGATAGTGCACGTTCGAGAGCTGGACCACGGCCAAAAACGGCTCGCGTAGGGCTGGAAGCTCGCGCGCCACGTGCTTGGCGAGCAGCGACTCCGGGGCGCCGATGTCCAGGTCGGAGGTGGGATCGAGATCGGTCGCGCTCACGAACCGGCGCACACCCAGGTTTTTCACCCACAGCCGCGCGTTGCCGAACATCATGTTCTGGCTGGTCCAGAAAGCGGTGTCGTAGCCCGCGGCCTTGGCATAGTCGAAGATGAGCGGCCAGGTGTGCAGGACTTCACGGGACTCGTTCGGTCCCACGCCGGACCACAGCACGGCGAGTGAAATGGCCGTGGACGAGGCCAGCGAGCGCATGTTCGTCAGGGGAAAGCGCTCGGGCACCAGGCGGCTCGAGTATGGAGTCTTCTTGCACGTGGGGTCGTGCTCGATGCACGCCGAGTCCGCGCGCACGCTCTCCAGAATCACGAACAGGACGTTGCGCGGCTTGGCAGGATGCGGCTCGAGCGGCGCAACTGGGAGCGATTCACGCACGCGCGGCCGCATCTGATTCGACTGCTCGGTGAAGCCGAGTTGCGTCAGAACGAGTCCGCCCACGGCGTGCAGGTACAAGATGTCCGGCGTGGCGGCTTGCTGGTGG
>DATHEN010000963.1:0-6127 GCA_035318565.1 Polyangiaceae bacterium | reverse complement strand
CATCATCAACGTCGGCGAAGCGGTGCGCGTCGATCCCAAGCCGCCCGCGCCCCCGCAAGTCGTGCAGCCGATCGAGGTGGACATCGATGCGAGCGGCGTGGAGCCGCTCACCCTCGACGTGCCGATCTTCGTGAGCTCGCTGAACGAAGAGACGCCGCTCGAAATACCGCACCTTCCCAGCATCGACGCCGCCGAGGAGCTGGCGGACGACGACTTCGCGCCGGATTCCGAAGACAAGCCGCGCGCCGTGGCGAAGGTGGCACCGGTCGTCGCGGTGAATTCGCGCGACTCGGCGCCGGAGCTCGGCGCGCCGCAGAAACCGCCGCCGCCACCGCCCAAGCGGCGACACTTACCGTCGAACCCGGAAGCGCCTCAGAGCGCCAAAACGGCGCCTGTGGAAGCGGAGGCGAAAGCGCATGAGGACGCGCCGGCGGCGCGCGCCAAAGCGCGCGAAGAAGCCCCTGTGGCCAGCAGGAGCGAAGACACGGCCCGGGTCAAGGTGCAGCGGCGCGCCTGGTGGGAAGAGCTATTCAGCGAAGATTTCGTGCGCGCGCTTTCCAAGTTGAGCGACGAGCAAGTGCGGCACGAAGTGGACTTCATCGAAGAGTCCTTGGGCGTGGCCGCCGGCGGAGTCGTGCTCGATCTCGGCTGCGGCGCCGGGCACCACGCCGTGGAGCTCGCCAGCCGCGGCTACGGCGTGGTGGGCTACGACTTGTCGCTGTCGCAGCTCGCGCTCGCGGCGGACGTGGCGCAAGACCGCGGCCAGCGCATCAACTTCCTGCAGGGGGACATGCGCGAGATGGCCTTCGAAGAGATGTTCGACGGCATCTTCTGCTGGAATACGACGTTCGGCTACTTCGAAGAGGAGAAGAACGTCGCGGTCGCGCAGCGTGTATTCAAAGCGCTGCGGCCCGGCGGCATGTTCCTGCTCGACGTCGTGAATCGCGACTTCGTGGCGCAGCATCAACCGAGTCAGGTTTGGTACGAGGGCGACTCGTGCGTCTGCATGGACGACATGAGCCTCGATTTCATTACCAGCCGTCTGAAGGTGAAGCGCTCCATCATTCTGGACGACGGACGCACTCGTGAGTCGACGTACTCCGTGCGCCTCTACGCGCTCCACGAGCTCGGCAAGATCCTGCATGACGTGGGCTTCCGCATCACGGAAGCCAGCGGCCACCCCGCCATGCCCGGCGTCTTCTTCGGCCAGTGCTCGCCGCGCATCATCATCCTCGCTCAACGTCCGTAATCTCGCCCACCCCACTCGCCGCGTCCATCCCCCGCCTCGGGCAAGCGTGCACGAACCCGTTCTGCGTCACGGCAACGTAACCACGCCGTGCACCGTTAGGGCGGTGCACCGCCAGTGCGCTGGTAAGGGGGGTCAGGAGCAGGTGACGTGGAGGCCGCCGCTGCGTTCTTCGCAGCTGCAACCGGCGCCGAGCTCTTTCTTCACACAGCCGCAGCTAGCGCCTTTGGTGCAAGCGGGTAACCAGCTGCAGGCGGGGCCGCCGGCGGCGCCCGTGTCGCAGTAAAAGCCCGAGAGGCAGATGGTGTCGCCGCACGTGAAGCACGTGCCGTCTTCGCAGCTCGGTAAACTGGGGGCGGCTGTTTCCGGTTCTGCTTCGGCGTCTTCGCCGGCCGCGGTGTGCTCCGAGGCGCTCGCGTGCGCACCGTTGCTGCTCTGCGCGTCGGGCTGAGGGTTCGAGCCGCAGCCGAGCGCCAAACCTGCAGCCAAGCTGCCGAGCAGCGCGTGCCTATTCACCCGAAGAACTCGCAAGCTCCAGTCTTTCATTGAACCGCTGCAATGCTTCTTCGACCCCGGCGCGATCGTCTTCGCTGAGCGGGCCGGCTCCAGCACGGTGCAAAGCATAACGCAAGGCGGCGGCCTCCAGCGCGGAAAGCGCCGTCGTCCGGTAGTAGGCGAGATCGTGCACGCGGTAGCGGAGCAGCACACGTCCGTCTTCCAGCACCTGTTCGCCGACGATTTCGCCGCGCAGGCGTCCGCTCGCCGTGAGCTGGCGCACGATGCCCCGCACGCGAGCAGCGCGCCCGCGCACCCGGCGCAGCACCGGGTCTTCATACAGGTTGAAGAAGCGATTCCTGGAGAAGGTCCTCGGCGCCAGAACCAGGGCGCAAAACAGCGCGTCCGGATCTACCGCGTGCCGTGTCATTCACGGAGCTCCTCGGTCTGAGCTCGTTCGAGGCGCGCAGCCTGGTGCCAGGCGCTGACGGCCTCGAGCAGCTCGTCGAGATCACCTTCCATCACGCGATCGAGCTTGTACAAGGTCAAGCCGATGCGGTGATCCGTCAGGCGGTTCTGCGGATAGTTGTAGGTGCGGATCTTCTCGGAGCGATCACCGGCCTTGACCATGCCGCGCCGCTCGTCACGGATCGCCTCTTCCTGCTTGGTCTGCTCGATTTCGAGTAAGCGGCTGCGCAAGATCTTGAGCGCCTTGCTCTTGTTCTTGATCTGGCTGCGTTCGTCCTGGCACTTCACGATCATGCCGGTGGGGAGGTGCGTTATTTGCACCGCGCTGTTGGTGGTGTTGACGCCCTGTCCGCCCGGGCCGCCCGAGGCTGCAATGTCGAAGCGCAGGTCCTTGTCGTCGATGTGCACGTCGACTTCGTCGGCTTCCGGGAGCACGGCGACCGTAGCCGTGGAGGTGTGAATGCGGCCCTGTGCCTCGGTGGCCGGCACGCGCTGCACGCGGTGGACGCCGCCCTCGTACTTGAGGCCCGAAAACACCTTGTCGCCCGTGACGAGCGCGACGACTTCCTTGATGCCACCGGCGGACGCCTCGCTGGTGTTCATGATTTCGATGCGCCAGCCGCGGCGCTCCGCGTGCCGCACGTACATGCGGAACAGATCCGCGGCGAACAACGCGGCCTCTTCTCCGCCAGTGCCGGCCCGGATCTCGAGCAGGGTGTTCTTTTCGTCGTTCGGGTCGCTTGGCAGAAGCAGGATCTGGATCAGTCGCTCGAGATCGCCCAGGCGCTGTTCGAGCCCGGGCAGCTCTTCGCGCGCCAGCGCACCGAGCTCCGGATCGTCGAGCGCTTCGGTGTCGTCGGCGATCTGCTTTTTTACGTCACGCCACTCCTCGAATGCGCGGACGAGCGGCAGAATCTGGGTGCGCTCACGGTTCAGCGTGTTCAGCTGTGCGTGATCCGTGAGCACGCCCGGCTCGCACATCAGCTGGTCGATCTCTTCGCGACGGCGCACGACCGCCTCGAGCTTTTGTACTGGAAGCATGGCGGGCGTTCAGCTGCGGGCGCGTACGAGCGCGTCGAAACCTTCGAAGCTACGCTCGACCGCCGCTGCTGGCGGTTCCCCCTTGGACTCGTTGTCGAGCGTGCTCTGCAGCGCGGCCAGAGCGATCTCCAGTTGCGCGTCGTCGGGCTCGATGGTCGTGATTTTCTGCACCAGGAAGCCCGGCCAGAGCAGCGCGCGCAGCGGACCCTTGCTGCAACGCCGCGCGAGCACGCGCTGAATTTCGAAGGTGATGGCGGCGATCAGCGGCAAGAACGGCAGCTTCATGACCAGAAACAACAGGTTGTCCCCGAGTGCGCCCAAACCGAGCTGGGGCATGAGTGGTCCGAGCGCGCTGAACACCAGAATCGAGACAAGCGCCACCATCACCAGGAACGTGGTTCCACAGCGCGGATGCAAGGTGGTCTTGGGACGCGCGTTGGCGACGCTCAGCGTCTCGCCCGCTTCATAGGTGTAAATCGCCTTGTGTTCTGCGCCGTGGTACTGAAACACGCGGTAGATTTCGGGCATACGCCGGATGGCGAGCATGTAGCCGATTACGATCAGCAGTTTGCCGAGGCCGGTCAGCAGCTGAAAACGCGGCTCGCGCACGTCCAAGTCGAGGCCGAGCAGGCCGCTCGTGCCCCAAGCAAAGGCTTGCGGAAGGGCGATGAACAGGCCAATCGCGAAGAGCACTGCGAGTACCGTGTACAGCTTGCGCTTTGGATCCTCCGGCTTGTCGCTGCTGCCCACACCCTGCAGATCCCCCGGCTCTGACGTGAGCAGCGCCAGCACCGGCAGCGATAGCGCGGCCAGGACCGAAGGCTTCTTGGCGGCGTCTTCGAGGGGCTTCGGGTCCGCCTGAGCGGCGCGCTCCCGCGCGTCCTTCTCCTCGAAGTCTCGCTCGTAGGTGTCTGCCGAAAACCGCAGCGCTTCGCTGCCGAGCTTCAACGCCTCTACCAGGCTCATCATGCCGCGTACGATTGGCCAGGCGCGCACGCCGCGGCGCAAGTCCGGCATGCTGCGTTCGCGCAGCGTCAGCGTGCCGTCCTGACGGCGAACGGCGGCAACGAATGAATGGGGCGAACGCATCATCACGCCTTCGATGAGCGCCTGCCCTCCGATATACGGCCGTGCGACTCCGTCTGGACCCAGCACGGGCGGCTGATTCGACATGCCGCTAGTATAGTTCAGTCGTCCCGAGAGGCCGGGCAGGATCGAACTCGTACTATTTGTTGCGAGCGTACTTGCGACGGAAGCGATCGACGCGGCCCTGCGTATCGACCAAGCGCTGTTTGCCCGTGTAAAACGGGTGACAGGCTGCGCACACGTCTACCGCGAGCTCCGTTTGTGTGGAGCGCGTCTCGAACGAGTTACCGCAAGCGCACGTGACGCGCAGGGGGCGGTACTCGGGATGGATGCCTTCTTTCATGACTGCTTTCAGCCGTTACGCCCGAAGATAGGGGAAACGGGGACGCGGAACCTAGCGCCGCGCATCGCCTTCATCAAGCCCCCTTCAACGCCGGCGCTCGCCAGGCGTATTGGCGTGCCTCCCGCTGTTTTTCGTCAGTTTCATGGCTGCACGGGTCCGAAATCTTCCGTCGATCGCCCTGAGGGCGTGCCGTCCGCCGTTGGGTTGGATGCATTTAATTTATCAATTTCAAATAGTTACAGAGCAGGTTCCGGGAAGTCCTTAACTTGACGCTCTCGGATTTTCGGCTCATAGCAGAGGAGCCCATGGGAGATCGGTCTACCCGCCGAGAGGCGATCCAGCGTCTTGCGTTGACCGGGGCGGTTCTTACCGGAGCCGCCGTGACGGCGAAGCTCCGTTTCGACCCTGGGGGCTTCGCACTCGCCGCCCCGGACGGCGAACGTCAGGTGCGAAGCTTCAAGGTCAAGAGCGGCAAGTCGCCGGTGATGGCGATCGCGAAGAGCTCTACGGACGCTGCCACTTTGGTGCGGCGTGCCGTCGAAGGTCTCGGCGGCATGAAGCGCTTCATCTCGACCGGAGACATCGTCGCCATCAAGCCGAACATCGGCTGGGATCGCATGCCGGTCCACGCGGCGAACACCAATCCGGCGGTCGTCGCCGAGGTCGTGAGGCTCGCGTTCGAGGCGGGCGCCAAGAAGGTGATCGTCACGGACGCCTCGTGCAATGAGCCGAACCGCTGCTTTCAGCGTTCGGGAATCTGGCGTTCCACGTATGCGCTCGGCGCCACGGTGATCATCCCCGCTGCACACCGTTTCCGCGAAGTGCGCATGAAGGGAGACGTGCTCGACCAGTGGCCCGTCTACACGCCGCTCGTGAACGCGGACAAGGTCATCAACGTGCCCGTGGCGAAGCACCACAATCTGTCCAAATACACGGCGGCGATGAAAAACTGGTACGGCCTGCTCGGCGGCCGGCGCAATCGCTTGCACCAGAACATCGACGTGTCGATTGCCGATCTAGCAACTTTCATGCGCCCCACGTTGACCATCGTCGACGCAACGCGCGTGCTTCTGCGCAACGGCCCCCAGGGCGGCAACATCGACGACGCACGGGACATGCATCAGGTGATCGCCAGTCTGGATGAGGTCGCTGTCGACGCTTATGGCTGCACGCTTATCGGAGAGAAACCCGAAAACGTGAAATACCTGAAGCTCGGCCACGAACGGGGCATCGGAAACATGCACTGGGAGCAGGTCGAGCGCGTGGAAGTGTAGTGAACGCGAACGACCAGCCAGTACAGCCCGATCTACCTGCCCCCATCCCTTGGCTCGGGGGGTCGGGTCTCGTGTTGTCGTTGGACGCGCCGAGCTCGCGCACGGAAGGACTGGATCGGCTGCCGCCGGCGGGTCCGTCGCAACCGGACAGCCCCCCCGTTTCGAAGTCGGGGT
>DATHEN010000962.1:0-5900 GCA_035318565.1 Polyangiaceae bacterium | reverse complement strand
CGAAGCCGGCCGTACGCAGCGCCTCTTCGCCGGCGTCCAGAATGGCGGTCATGTCCTCCAGCAACGCGTCGTCGAGATCGTCTTCCTGCACGTCGAGCAGACGTATCTCCACGAATACGCCGACTCCCGTGCCAGTGGCTTCGATCTGCGAAGCCGGCTCCTCTCCGCGCACCGCACGGCGCATGTCCTCGAGCAGCGTCGTGATGGTTTGGTAACGCTGGCGGCGTTCTTTCTCCAGGCAGCGCAGCACCACCGCGTCGATCGCTGCCGAGACGGGCGCGACCTGACTCGGCCGCGGCGGCGGCGCTTCCAGGTGCATCCAGGCAACTTGTTCGGGCCGCGCCGTGAAAGGGTATTCGCCCGTGAGCAGCTGGTACAACAAGACGCCGAGCGAGTAGATGTCCGAACGGGAGTCCACGGGTTCGCAACGCACCTGCTCCGGTGACATGGCGTGCACCGAACCGAGCAGCACTCCCGGCTCCGTCAAACCGGCTGCGCCGCCTTCGCTCTGGGTGAGCTTGGCGATGCCGAAGTCCACGAGCTTCATGACGCGCTGCCCCGAGATGTCCGCGACGATCACGTTGCTCGCTTTCAGATCGCGATGCACGATGCCGACTTTGTGTGCCGCTTCCAGCGCGTGACAAACCGGCTCGATCAACTCGAGCACTTCCTCGGGCGAAAAGCGACCGTGCAGCTTGAGCAGCTTGCCCAGATCCGTGCCCTGGAGCAGCTCCATGACGTAGAACGGACGGCCGTCGTCGAGCTGACCGAACTCGTAGATGTCTATGATGTTCGGGTGACGAATCAGGTTGACGGTGGTGGCCTCGCGCAGAAAGCGCGCCACCATGATCGGCGACGAGACCATGCCGCGCCGCAGGACCTTCACCGCGGCCGGACGGCGCAGCAGCTGATGCTCCGCCGCGTACACTACGCCGCCGCCACCCGCGCCGATCGCGCGATCGATGACGTATGCTCCTGCGCTGGATCCGGGCGGGAGGGTCTCTCGTTCTCCACCCACGGGGCCAGTCGCGGAGTACGTGGCGTCCGCCTCGAAAATGGCCGTACCGCCGCGCATGTTGATGCGCCGGGTGGCCTCCGGATCGTCTGCAGGATCTCCGGAATTCATAGTGCTTGGACTGACTCCCAAATCTGAACGAGTGACCAGCCCAGCCGGCCTCCCGACAACCTGCCGTAGCTAAGCTCTGGCGAGCGCTTCCAAATCACTTACGGCGCGTCACTCGGACGAGCGCTACAAGTGATGAGTTTCACATGCTTTCGCCCGAGGGGCAAACGCCAAGCGCAGGGCGGCTCCCCGTCCTAACGCGCGAGCGCGCTCAGGTTTTGCTTGATGCGGTTCACCAGCAGGCCCGGTGCGGCCACTGCCACCTCCAGCACTTCCTCGAGCGCGCAGCGCGCCGCCCGCGGGTCCCCGGCGCGGAACATCTTCAGAGCGCGCGCCTCCAGCACCTCCACGAGCTCCTGCTGCGCGCCCGCTGCGCGACAGCGCTCGCTCAGCCGCTCCCATTCGTCGTCACCGGTCGGACGAGTGGCCAGGTCGACCATGTCGGCTAGTATCGCGTCCGTGCCGGAGAGCTGCGCATCTTTCCTACCCGCGGCCAGCTCCCGCGCCTCGCGCGTGCGGATGGTCTCGAGAATCGCTCTGGCGCGCGCTTCGTCTCCTCGGTAGAGCGCCAGGCGCCCCTCCAGGAGCTCCGCGCGCCAAACGTGGATGGACTCTCCCCAGAGCTGAGTTCCCATGCGGATCGCGCGCTCGATGTGCAGGCGAGCGGATTCGAGATCGCCATACGTGTAGTAGATTTCGCCGAGGTTCGCCTCAGCGTGATACTCGAGCGGGGCGAAGCCCGTCTGACGACCGATGCGCCGGACATGTTCGAGCTCACGCGCCACGTTCGCAACGTCGCAGCGCGCGATCCAGATATTGGCGCGGTTGTTGTGCGCACCGGCCGCGTGCAGCAAGTCGCCGCGGCTCTGCGTTTCATAAGAGGCGCGGTCGAGAAACTTCTGCGCTTCGTCGAGGTGACCGAGCATGGCCGCGCTCGCACCCGCGAGCAGCATGGAGATGACGAACGTCTCGTAGCCGGTGTCTCCCAGTGGCTCGGCGAGGGCTGCGGCCTCGGTGCTGCGCGACAGGCACTCGGGCAGCTGATTTTCGCGCAGCGCGGTGCGCCCGAGCGCCATCAGCGATCGCGCGCGCAGCAAGTTCGAGCTGCCGGCGTCGATGCGCGCCGCCACCGCCTGCCCGAGCTGCGTAGATGGCTGGTAATCGCCCACCCAGTCGAGCACCATGGCTTCGTCGAGCAAGAGCTCGAGCTCTTTCTCGGGGTTCGACGAGCGCCGCGCGTGGGAGGCGGCGAGAGCGAAGTCTTTTACTGCGTCTTCACAGCGGCCCAGTCGAAACCGCATCAAACCGCGACCCTGCGCGGCGTTGCTGATCGCCAGATCGTCGTCGTCCCTGAGGTTCTCGAGGGCCGCGTCGTACATCAGCTCGGCGTCGAGGTAAGCGTGCCGAATCTGCGCGCGATCCGCCAGAAGAAGGTACGTGCTGGCCGCGCGTTCGCGGAGACCGCTGCGCGCCGCATGGAGCGCGAGCCGCGGTAGGCGCTCTTCCTCCGACAGCGAGAGCGCGTCTTCGTACATCTCTACCGCGGCTCGGTGCGCCGCCTGCTTGAGATTCTCTGGCAGCGTTTCGTAGAGCGTCTCGCGCAGGAAGGCATTGCGAAAGTCGATCTGACCGAACGGACCGCGCTGCATCAATCCGGCGTCGAGCAGGCGATCTAGACCGACCTCCACGTCCAGTTGGGTCTCGGTGAACACCGCGTCGCGCTCCAGGATGCGCAGCACGCCTTCCAGCTCGGACCCGCGAAACTTAGCGCCGAACACCGAAGCGAGCCGCGCGTGCGCGGCGAGCTGAGGGGACAGAGCTTCGACTTCCCGCGCCGCGCTCCACTGCACGACGGGTAGATCCGGCAACTTTTCGAGCTCGTCCGTGGCCAGGTAGAACACCGATCCTCGCTCCGAACGTTTCACCAGGCCGCCACGCTTCAGGCCGCGTACTAGCTCGACCATCAACCGTGGAATGCCCTGCGTGCGCTCGAACAACCTTTGAAGCGCGCTCTCGGGCACGTGCTCTACCGGTTCCAAAAGGCGCCGTAAGAGTAGCTCGGCTTCCTGGCGCTCGAGGGCGGGCAGTGGCAGCGTGTGCGACACCGCCGCGCGTGTTCCCCATGTTGGCCGCGCGCGCTCGAGACTCGGACGCGCGAACGCGCAGATGCAAATCGGCAGCGCCTCCTCGCGCAATGTCGCGTACTCGAGCGCGTCCAGACCGGCTTCTTCCGCGAGGTGCGCGTCGTCGAGCACGACCAGCACCGGGGTCGCTCGCGCCGAGCGCCGCAGCAGCTCGCCCGCGGCGCGCGCGGCCGCAGAACGCAAAGCACCGGGCGCCGCGCTCAATTGACGGACCTGAGGATGATCGGCAGAGACCCAGCCCAGCACGAGCGCAGTGGCGGCCCACGCCTGCGGTCCGAGCTCCGTGCCGATGCGTTCGGTCAGGAACGCTTCACCTTGATCGGCAGGTGCGCCCTCGGGGACACGCAAGAGCTGCCGGAGCAGATCACGTAAGGTTGCGTGACTGGCTCCGCCGATCGAGTCTTGGCCGGCCAGCTTGATGGCTCGGACGCCGGACGTGAACTGCGGCAGACGTTGCACGATCGTGCTCGCCAGCAGACTCTTGCCGTAGCCGGGCTCGCCGAGCACCGTCACGATGGTCGGGCAGGGCGGCACCAGAGCCGACCTGATGTCCTGCATGAGCGTCCCGATCAGCGATTCACGGCCCAGGAGCGCCTCGCCATGCGTTCCGAACGTGGTGATGTCCCCCAGGTCCGTGCTCAGGTCGACCCGAAAGACTCCAGCGCGATCCAAAGCGGGCTGCCGGGGAACGTCGGACAGCACCTCCGCCGCCGATTCCGTGAGAAGAATACCGCGCGGATCCGAGAGCAGCGGGTAGCGGTCCTTGCGCGCGAACAACGTGCTGAAAAAGCGTCTGTCTCCGCTCGATCGCACCTGAATCGCGACGGGCGCCACGTCCACGAGTACGCGCTGGCAGAGCTGGCGTTCGAGCATGCGTTGCGCGGACGCAAGCGCGACGCGCGCAGGATTGTCCCCGACCTCGTGTCCGAACACTCCGACGTAGCGAGACGAATTGGCCTGGGCCAGCTGACCACCCAGCGCCGCGAGCGCCTGGGTAACTTGCACGACGCCAGCCGTAGACTCGAAGAACAAGAGCCCGACGACACGTTTTTCGCGCGCTGTCTGCGCCGAAGTAGACGGCGCAGCTTGCCCCTTCGGGCGCCCGAGCTGCGCGGCGGCATGCGGTGTGGACCGCACCACGCTCCAGCCGCCGCTTCCGCGCGTGGTCTCGTCTTGAATGGCCGTCGCGAGCTCCAATCGCAGGTCGCGCACACTCGGGAAGCGTTGCTCGGGGTTCTTGGCCAAACAGCGTAGAACGACGGCCTCGAGCGCAACGGGAACTGCCGCGCGCATCGACAGCCGCGGCGGTCTCCGACTCATCTGAGCCTCACGCACCTCTCCGGCGCTGCCCCAGAAAGGCGTCGCTCCGCACAGCATTTCGTAGAGGACCACGCCGAGCGCATACACGTCCACGGCTGGTCCGAGGTCGCCGCGTCCCTCGCACTGCTCGGGCGCCATGTATTCGGCCGTACCGAGCGCGGGAGAGCCGTCCGCAAGCTTCGCATCGTCCGTGATGAGCCGCGCCGAGCCAAAGTCGATCAGCTTGACCCCGAGCGTGTCGGTCAGAAAGATATTTTCGGGCTTGAGGTCACAATGCAAATAGCCGCGCGCATGCACGCCCTCCACTGCAGAGAGGATCGCCTGCGCTTCTCGGCCGAACTCCGGCAGCGGGACGACCCCGCGCCGCTGACCCAAGCGCACCGCGAGCGTGGGCGCCTCCAAGAGCTCGAGGACGATGTAGCCGCGGCCGGCGCTTTCCCCCCGCTCGTACACGGCAGGCACCAAAGGCGGAGCGATTCTCTGCAGCGCGAGCGCCTCTGCGGCGAGGCGCTCGCCCGCGCCGCGCTGCTCGCGCGATGCTGCCTTGATGGCGACGCGGACGCCGTCGAGCGTCCGCTCGGCGCGGTACACCACGCCGAAGCCACCACGCCCGAGCACGCCCTTCACGTCGTAACCGCGGAGCTCCAGTGCCGGTTCGGCTGGAGGCGAGGAGTCAGTGGGCGGCGGCGCGGACGTGGGTTGCACCGCGCTGCCGTGCACCGGACAGATCGGCTCTGAAACGGGTAGGCGCAGGCCGCATTGGGGACAGCGAATCATGTGCGCTCGGCCAACCGTTGCTGATCTCGAAGAGTCTCGGCCACGTTCCTTCAATCATAGCGTTTTCGGCGCGCCCCAATTGACGCGTCTTTTTCGCAAGAACGTGCCCTCCGCGCCACGCGCGCGCTGTAACGAAAAAGGCATGTCTCCGAACGCACGGCCCGGGGCGCCGGGCGTGCCCCTCTGCAGCCGGCGCGCTGCGCGACCGCGTACGGCCCAGCGCGTACTGGTTAAACCAGCTGCGAAGTGCCCTCCACGGTCGCTTGCCGGCCGCGCAGGCTACATCATTGAATTCATTGGGTTAGCGTGCGCGAGTCGGGGGCTCGTGACCTGGCACGCCGCTCGCTCTTGAAAGCTCGCAGATGACGCCACCGTGCCGCGAATCTCTGGGCAGCACCTCGGCATGCACGTTCGACTGCGAGCTCGCGAGGACGCCATGATGCAGCTCGCCATCGTTCTGTTGCTGCTCTGCTCGGCCTGGACCGTGCTGGGGCTGATTGCACTCGTACGCGTGACCCGTTTCCCGAGAGTCTCCA
>DATHEN010000961.1:0-2196 GCA_035318565.1 Polyangiaceae bacterium | reverse complement strand
CAGGTTCAGAGCGCGGTCTCCCGTGGTGGACTCGAGCCAGTTCGAGAACAATTCGATGAAGAAGCGCACGTCACGCTGTCGAAAGCCCTGTTCGTGCCCTGTGGCTTGCGCCGCGATCACGGCCGCCGTCACGAGCGGCTGGTTCTCCTCGAAGACGGCTCCAGAGCGCGCCATCGTTACAATGTAACAGATTAACTGCTCTGGATGCTTCGTGCTTTTTTCTGGATACACAAGCCGAAGATCCGGTTCCGACGGCCAGCCATACACATTGTAACGAGCGAGTTGTGGCCGATGCTCGTTCCCCAGCGCAGATTCCGTGACGGTACGGAGGTTCGTCATGCGGATTTTTCATCGGTTCACTCACACGGTTTCGGCCGGCATCGAGTCACTGCTCGATCAGGTCGAGAATCAAGAAGCCGTCGCGCGCGCCAGCATTCAGGAAATCGAGCAGGGCGCCGCGCGCGTGCGCGGGCACCGCAAGCGCTGTGAACGGCGCATCGCGGAGCTGGAGGCGCAGAGCGCGGCGCTCGCAACGGAATCGGCGTTATGGAAACAACGCGCGGCCCGCTTCCGCGCGGATCGTGAGAAGGCGCTCGAGTGCGTCCGCCGTCACCTGGCGGCCGAGCACTCCCGATCCGCACATCTGACCGAGATCGAGCAGCAGCGCGGGTTGCGCGACAAGATCGCGCTCGACCAGCAAGCCATCGAGACGAAGTTGAGCGAGCTGCGCGCGCGTTGCACCGCGCTGTCCTCGCGTGAGGTGCGTGCCAGCGCGCAGAGTGGCGCTCATTGCGCAAGCGACGTCGAGCGCGTCTTCGAGCGCTGGGAAGCGCGGCTGGACGGGGTCGAAGGCGGCATCGAGAGCGCCCCCGGCATCGACTACTTCGCACAGACGCTCACCCGCGAGGAAGATCTCGTCCGCGCCGAGGCAGAGCTCGAACGCATCCTGGCCGAGAGCAAGGAGCCATCGGCGTGAGCGCCGAGACACACATGGACGCGGCAGCAGCGCGTCGTCTCGGACTCGGCAATTGGCTGCGCGCGCTCGGTGCTGCCAGCTTCGCCGGGGCGGGCGCGTCGTTTCTGATCGAAGGTTGGACGGACCCGGGCGTGCTCAAGCGGCAACTGCTCTGGGCGCTCGGCACGTTGATCATGAGCGTTTGCGGCATCGTGGCGATCCGGCGTTTTCGCGACGCCACGAGCGCGCGTGTGTTCCTCGGCCTCGCAGCGGCCACGATTCCGGCTCACTTCGCCCAGGTCGGCGCTTCGCTCTGGGCGCTGCGCAGCGAAGGCAGCGGGTCGCTCGGCGAAGTGCTGGCCGCTGGGGCAATCCTGCTGCTGCTCGCGCCTCCCCTCGCGCTCGGCATCTCGGCGCTCGTGCGGCGGCGAGCGCGCCTGCTCGTGAGCCTGGTGTTCCTCACGGGCTGCCCGTTGCTGCTGCCCACCCGCAACGGCGACGCGATCGCGCTCCTCGGCGTGCTCGAGCTCTTGCTGTGTCTTTCCATGGAGGCGCTGATCTTTCGGCGCGATGCGCTGTTTCGCACGCTCGAAGGCGTGTGCGCGCGAGTCCTCGTCTTTCTGCCCTGCGCCATTCTTCTCGTCAGAAACGCTTTTTACCCGACGACTTCTTGGTGGCTGTCGGCGCTCGTCGGCGTGCCCTCGGCCGCACTGCTCGTCGTGCCACGCATCTGGTCGCAGACTCGGCGTGTCTTCGGAGCTGCTCAGCTGGCCGGCACGCTCGGCCTCGCTGCAGCCCTGGTGATCGTCGTGAGCCACGCTCCGGCCCTCGGTCTCTTGCTCAGCGCCGTGGCGCTGCTGGCGTCGGAGACCGTGGCCGGTCGTCCCATCGCGCTCGCTTGGGGCGCCGCAGGCCTGCTGGCGGCGGCAGCCGTCGCCTCGTTCATCTACCCGAGTGTCTGGGCCCTGGCGCTCGCCACGCCCATCGTCGGCTTACACGCGCTTTGCGCGTTTCGCAGACGCGCGCTGAACCTGACGCTCGCCGTGTCCGGAATCAGCTTCGCCACCCTGCTCGGACACGCCGTTCAACTCGTGCACTTGCCGACGCGCCAGGTCTGGATCCCTGCGCTCGCCCTGAGCGTCGGCTTGCTCGCGCTGGCGACATTCGTCGAGCAGCGCCGCGAGCGTATCGAGCGCGGTTTTTCACGACTGCAAAGCCACTTCGCCGGCAAGGAATGACCC
>DATHEN010000960.1:0-4691 GCA_035318565.1 Polyangiaceae bacterium | reverse complement strand
CACGAGCACGTCGATGCGCGAATGCGACCGGGCGAGCTCGGCCGAAGCGCGGCGGACCGACGCCAAATCGCCCAGATCGAGCTCAACACCGTGCACGCCGCCCGGAGCGCCGCAGCGTTCGATCGCTCGAAGCGCGGCCTGCAGGCGCTCTCCGTTCCGACAAGCGAGCACCACTTGGGCGCCGCGCTCGGCGAGAGAACGCGCTGTCTCGAAACCGATGCCGCGGTTGCCGCCGGTCACGACGCATGTCTTACCCGACAGAGGCCCGGTTTCGCGTGGGCCCGAGCGCGCTCCGCTCACGCCTCTCCCAGTGGCCTCAGCGTGCTCGTGGGACGCGCATCGAGCACTTCGCGAACGCTCTGAGCGAGCGTCTCGGGGATCAGGGGTTTGTGTAAAAATATGGTCTTTTCGTCGTCGATCGCCGGGTGGAGCTCGGCGCCCTCCGAATAGCCCGATGTGTAGAGCACGCGCAGGCTCGGCCTCCGCGTGCGCAGCCGAGCGGCCAGCTCGGGTCCGCTCATCTGCGGCATGACCACGTCCGTCAGTAGCAGGTGAACGGGCAGCGCGTGGCGCTCCGACGTATCGAGCGCCTCCGCAGCGTTGCGCGCCTCGAGAACCCGGTAGCCGAAGCGGCGCAGGATGTCGCCCGCGACTTGCCGGACCTCGTCTTGGTCTTCCACGAGCAAAATCGTTTCGCTGCCGTTCAGCATCTGGGGTTGAACGTGCTCGTCGGCGGCGGCCTCTTCGCCTTGCACTCTCGGAAAATAGAGCTGAAACGTCGCACCCGCGCCCGGCGAAGATTGCACGGCGATCGCGCCCTGGCTCTGCTTCACGATGCCGAAGACCGTGGCCAGGCCCAAACCCGTGCCTTTGCCCTTTTCCTTCGTCGTGAAAAACGGCTCGAAGATCCGCGCCTGTGTCTCGCGATCCATGCCCGTTCCCGTATCGCTGACCGACAGCACCACGTGAGGCCCGATCTTCACGCCGAAGTGCTCGCTCGCGAACGGTTGCTCGAGCAGAACGTTCTTGGTCTCCAGGGTGAGCGTGCCGCCGCTCGGCATCGCGTCCCGCGCGTTCATCGCCAGATTCATCACGACTTGGTCCATTTGTCCTGGATCCACCTTGACCTTCCAGAGCTGCGGATCGAGCCGCGTGCTCAAACGGATATCCACGCCCAACAGGCGCTTGAACAAGCGTTCGGCGTTCTCGAGCACTTCGTTCAGATCCAAAATGCGCGGCTCCTGCACCTGCTGGCGGCTGAACGCGAGCAAGTGGCGCGTGAGCTCTGCCGCGCGCTCGCCCGCCATCTTGATCATCTCGATGTCTTCGCGGACCGCGCCGCTCGGCTGCAGGTCGTCGAGCAGCATGCTGCTGTAACTGAGGATCACGGACAGCAGGTTGTTGAAGTCGTGCGCAATGCTGCCCGCGAGCCGGCCCACCGCTTCCATCTTCTGCGCGTGCAGAAACTGCTCTTCCGCCTTGCGCAGTTTCTCCGCGGCGCGCCGCCGCTCCTCGAGAAATCGAATGCGACCGGCAGCCACCGAGACCTGGCTGGCCATGCCGATCAGGTAGTCGAGCTGCTCGCGCGTCGGCGGCTGGCAGCCTTCTTCATCGCCGAAAGTGCCGGTTCCCAGCGCGCCGAACGGTGCGTCCAAGAGCCGCAGCGGAACGTTGACGATGGTACGGTTGCCGAGCTGCGCGACGAGCTGCTTGTTGGTGCGTGGATCGGTGCGCGCATCGCCTACGACGACCGGCTCGTCGCTGCTCGCGAGCTCCTCCATCATCGCGTCGCCGCGGATCTTCAGAACGGGCGCGAGCTCCCAAGCCAGGTCGCGCATGGCTCCCGCAACATCGATCAAGCGCACTTCGTCGAAGTCCTCCTTGTCCGCGACGAACAACCAGGTATGCGCGTAGCCGACGGCAGCCAGCACTTCCTCGCGGGTGATGAGCAAGAGCTCCTGAAAGGTGGCCGCGCGTTGCAGCTCGCGCGCGAATGCCAAGAGCCGGCTCACGCGTGGAACGGTCAGGCTGCGCAGTACCGTGCTTTCACCGTGCACGCCTGCCGCTTTGGACGCTTCGGCCATTGTTACAGGTTAATCCGTCCGGTGATTCGCGAAAGGCGAGTCGGCATGAAGAGCGGCGTCACGTTCAAGCGTAGCGTCGAGCTGCCCGCGCTCGGCCTTTCTGTGCTTCCAGCTCGCGATTTTTCTTGGCTGCGGTCGTCTCGAGCGAGTCCACGAGCTCGCGGGTGACGCGCGCAATATCCTCGACGGCGCGATCGAACAGCACGGTGTTCTTCGCGGTGGGACTGCGCGTGCCGCTGACCTTGCGCACATACTGGAGCGCCGCCGCGCGAATCTCCTCGTCCGTCGCCGGGGGTTCGAAATTGAAGAGCGGGCGGATATTCCGGCACATGTCCGAAGGCTAACACCGTAAGCCGCACTGGCACGTCGGGAGCGCTCGGCTACGGCGTTCGCTGCGCCGCATCCGCGGCATCCCCAAACTCCGGTAGTTCCGGTACTTCTGTCGATTCCTGAGGCGAAACGCCGGCGTCGGGCCCCTCCAGGGCGTCGCTCTCCACTCTCGGACACGGCACGGCTCCGCCGTCCGAACCCGCGGAGGGCGCGGTTTCTGTGGCCCTTTTGAAGCAGGGTGGTTCGCCGCTCTGGGCGCTCCGTAACGAGCTCTTCGAGCACGCGGACAGCGCCATAAGGAGGCCGAGACTCAAAGCTCTTTGCATGGTGTCGCTCCTCGCGTATCCGGGACGAGGCATACTCCCAGCATGCCCGAACGACCCGAAGTTTTGATCGTGCAGCACGTCGCCGTCGAGGGACCGGGCCTGATCCTGGCCAACCTGGAGGCTGCCGGCGCAGCCGCGCAAACTATCCGCGTGGACCGTGGCATGTCCGTTCCCCACTCGCTCGCCGGTTTTTCCGGTCTGGTCGTGATGGGCGGCCCAATGGGAGTCTACGAGACCGAGAAGTACCCACACTTGCGCGACGAGCTCACGCTGCTCGAGGACGCTCTCGCACGGCGTGCGCCCGTGCTCGGCATTTGCTTGGGCAGCCAGCTGCTTGCCGCGGCGCTCGGTGCGCGCGTACAGCCCTCGGGCGGTACGGAGCTCGGCTGGCTCGACGTGGAGCTCAGCGACGCAGGCTGGGACGACCCCGCCTTCGCCGGCTGTCCCCCGCTGTTTCGTCCGCTCCACTGGCACGGTGACGTCTTCGACTTGCCCGCCGGGGCGGTGTCCTTGGCTCGCTCCGATCGCACGCAGCACCAAGCGTTTCGTGCGGAACGCGCCCTCGGACTGCTATTCCATCTGGAGGTGCAGCCGGCGCAGGTGGCCGAGATGGCACGGCTGTTCGCGGGTGAAGTGGCCGCAGCGGGCGTCGACCGCGCCGATTTGATCGCGCAGAGCGCGGACCGAGCGGAGCGGATTGCGCCCGTGGCTCGCCAGGTGTTCGGAGACTGGGCCGCCTCGCTTCTCTGAGGGCACGCCGCGCGTTACCCTCGGGCGCATGCCAGAAGCCAGCGACTCCATGCGCGAGTGGCTCGAGGACTCGCTGCAGGAGCTGCCCGACTTTGCGATCCGCAGCATGTTCGGCGGTGCCGGCATCTACGCGCAGGGCCGAATGTTCGGCATTTTGTATCAGGCGCGCGTCTACTTCCAGACCGACGCGAACGACAGGGACGACTACGTTGCGCGCGGCAGCGAGGTGTTCCGCGTACGCAAGGGCACCGTGCTCACGAACTACTACGAAGTTCCGGCGGAAGTGATGGCGGAGGACAGCCAACTCCTCAGCTGGGCACGGCGCGCACTTGCGGTCGCGCTGGCGAAGCCGAAAAAGCCGAAAAAACCGCGCGCAAAGCGTACGATGCGCAGACCCCATAAGAGCGCGCCGCAGCGCCGCTGATCACTCGGCGATCAGCTCGTGCGCGCCCGCGTCGAAGAAGATGTACAGGCCGAGCGCGATCAACACGATCGGCAACAGGACCGCTCCGTACTTGCGAATGGGTGCGCCCAACGTCGGATGGTGCACGAGCCAGAACGCCACGAAGCACCACGCCCCGGTCAACGCCGCGAACACCGCGACCACCATCCCCAGCTCCCAAATTTCGCGCGAAGCGAAGAACGGCACGTACGCCGCTACGTTGTCCGAACCGTTCGCAATCGTGACGGCCGCCACGGCAATCGCGCCGACACCCCCGTCTCGCGCGCTGCTGTCCGGCTGTTCGCCTTTTCCACGAAGCTCGCGCCACGCCACGGCCAATCCGAGCGCAAGCGGCAACAACCCGAGAAACCCGATCCAGCGCTCCGGGACGGCCAGCGTCGCCAGAGAAACGACGAAGCTCGCTACCACGAGCGCGCCCATGCCCGCGAATTGACCGAGCACCACGTCCCGCGCGCGGAAGCGCCGGTCCGCGTAAAACGCAGCGAGTACGAACAAGTCGTCCACGTTCGTCGCAACGAAGAGCGTCAGTGAGAGGATGAGAACCGACACGAGCGACCGCGGAACGACCGTACATCACGCCCGGCTCGGCGCACCCTTCCGTTTCGCTCCGAGAGCCCCATATTCCAGGCGTGCAATCTCCGGTTCCGCTCTCGGTCCTCGACCTCTACCCCGTCTCCACGGAATCCCCGCCCAGCGCGGCAATTCAGGCATCGCTCGCGCTGGCACGCCGCGTGGACG
>DATHEN010000959.1:0-2984 GCA_035318565.1 Polyangiaceae bacterium | reverse complement strand
CGGACGAGCTAGACGACGCCCAGATTTATGCGGGTCGCAGCGCTTTCGCGCGCGCCGGCTGACGCTTACGATCGCAGCCGCTCGCGGAGGCCGAGCAACGTGAGCGGCTCGCTGGATTCCTCGAACTCGACGACGTCGCCGAGACGCACCGGGATCTGCTTGGACGGACCGTCGAGGTACAGCGACGCGTCGTGCATGGTGCTCTGGATCTTGAGTGAGCTGCCCGCCTTCACCAGCACACTCAAGAGCTTGTAGCGACGGCCGAAGTATTGATACGGCTCGCGCACCACGAGCTGCAGCGACTTGGAACCGAGCGGCAGAACGCGGCCGCCCGCCGAACGCTGAGCCGCCGTGGACCCTGCCGCCGGCCCGATCCAGAAGCCGCTCGAGCGCTGTTCTTCCTTGATACGACCGTAGCGCACCGAATAGCGCGTCGTCGCCGCCGGCGACGCATGCGAAAACAGCGCTTCGTTCAGCACACGACGCGAGCGCACTCGACCCTCCACGCTCACGCTCATGCGCGTGAGACGCAGCTTCGGCAGTCGCCCCTCGAGCGCGTCACTCAGGGTTTTCGTGAGACCGCGGCGAGAACCCGCGCAGAAGAACCCGACGCTGTAGCGAGGGGCGCTGTTCACGCCCAAAATCGGCACGGCCGCCACGTTGTGAGAGGCGGCGAGGAGCGTGCCGTCTCCGCCCACCGCCACGACCAGCGCCGCGTCCGAAGTGTCGAAGGCGGCATGCGCTCGGTGCACGATCGCCACCCGCGCGCCGATGCGATCGAGCACGCGCTCGACTTCTTCCAGGGTGCGCGAATGTTCGCGATCCGCTTCGGGCCAATGAGCCACGCTCTTATCGCGCTTGCGCAGAAGACGCACCGCGCGCGGATCCCGCTCGTCTTCCACGTAGCGTTGATAGGACGTACGCTTGGAGACGACGATCACCCGGGGCACGCTCATGCGAGCCTCTCGAGCAGGCGCCGCAGTGCCACCTCCGTCTTGGCATCTTCGATTTCGCCCGAGCGGCACAGGTCGAGCGCGCGCGTCAGCCGAACCGCCACCACGGCGCCGAACTGCTCGAGCGCGGAGCCATCCAGCTCCGGCTCGCGGCGCTCGCGAGGATCCACGGTGACCTCCAAATAAATGTGGCGTTCGCCGATCACGCCCGGCGCGGGATAGGTGTTCGGGCCGAGCGGCTTCAGGGAGGCCAGCGGAACCTCGAGGCCGACCTCCTCCAGGAGCTCGCGACGTGCACAGCGGGCCACGCCGTCCCGGCTCCATTCCTCCACTTCGACGAGCCCGGCGGGGAGCTCCCAGAGCGCGCCGCCGCGATCGGGCTCGTCGAGCGGTCTGCGATCGCGCATCGCGACGGGGGGGCGAACGGCGCTCCGCAGAAACACGTAGCGCTCGCCCGACTGCACGTAGTGTGCAGCGATGACCACGGCATCCATGGCCTCGCGATCCACCTCGTCGTACACGAACGGCTCGCTGCGGGTTCCGTCCGGGTAATGCGCGACGTAACGGCGGCGTCTCAGACGCAAGAAGCCGTCCTGGTCGGCCGGTGACAAGTCCTCGACCACTTCGAGACGAATTCCGGGAAACTCGAGCGGCGCGTCGTCAGCGGACATGGGCCAAGGCTCGTAACACAACCTGGCCTGCGCCACCGTTCGCAGTCAGCCGGACCCGTCCTCGACGCGGACGCGCGGCTTCGTTTCGGTGTTGCCGGGCGGGTTGGCGTCAGCGCCGGGCGGAGCACCTGGCTTCTGACTCGGGGGCTTCGGCCCGATCATGTCCTCGACGCGCTCGGCGACCCGCTCGATCACACTCATGAGCTCGCGGCCCGCCTCTTCCGCGACCTCTTCGATGCGACGCGGATCCAGGTTCTTGGCGGCCTTCTTGCCGAGCTCGCTGACCGCCTTGCGGTCGAGGTTCTCGACGCTGCGCATGGCGCGCTTGCCGAGCTCCTCGATCCGAGCCGGCTCGATGTTTTTCAGCGCTTTACGCGCAGCGCGCAGCATCAAGTCCAGCCCGGCCGCGAGATCGTCCGCGGCGCTCTGCTCAGCGTC
This sequence comes from Polyangiaceae bacterium, assembly GCA_035318565.1. Taxonomy (GTDB): domain Bacteria; phylum Myxococcota_A; class Polyangia; order Polyangiales; family Polyangiaceae; genus DATDJP01. Next base: position 922 of record DATHEN010000959.1, on the reverse strand, counting down.
GCTCGTGCGGTTTTTTGCGCCTTCCGGGGGATCGGCCGGCGCGGCGTGCGTGTCGTCCGTTGGGCCAGGCGAGCCAGCCGAGTGGGAGTCAGACTCCGGCATGCTGGCCATGATGCTCACGCTGGCCCCGCGCCGCAACCAGTCCGGCGGGTGGGAGCAGGACCCGCAACGGACTATATACAGGGCGCCGCACGGCTCCTGGGCGGTGCGCTTCCCGTCCAGGCCGCTTTTTTCGAGGACCCATTGCCTATGCCGCGTCCACTTCACAAAACGCGCGAGCTCGAGGAAGCCATCGACGAGGTCGTCGCCGGCTACTCCGGCCCCGAATACATCAACAACCTCGAAAGCGCGGCGCTGCCGAACAAGCGCGCCGTGATCGAAGCGTTCGATCACATCAAAGCCGCAATCTATTTGGGATTTTTCAGCACGCGCTCGCTGAACCTCGACAACCTGCGTTACTCGCTCGGAGAACACATCTACCCGGCCTGCGAAATCCTGAGCGAGCAGATCGCGCGGGCGGTGACGTACGAGGAAGGCGCGCGCCAGCGCTGCCTGGAGCGCGCGCCGACCTTCAGTGAAGACGTGGTGCTGCGCCTCCTGCGCGCGCTGCCGGAGATCCGTCGCCTCTTGAACGGCGACGTGCTGGCTGCCTACGAAGGCGATCCGGCGGCCACGAGCCTCGAGGAAATCATCTTCAGTTATCCCGCCATCGAGGCGATCACCGCGTACCGCGTGGCGCACGTGCTCTACACCGAACACGTCCCCATGATCCCGCGCATCATCTCGTCCTACGCGCACGGCCGCACCGGCATCGACATCCATCCCGGCGCGCTCATCGGTGAACGTTTTTTCATCGATCACGGGACCGGAGTCGTGATTGGCGAGACCACGCACATCGGCAACAGCGTGAAGATCTATCAGG
>DATHEN010000958.1:0-2698 GCA_035318565.1 Polyangiaceae bacterium | reverse complement strand
CGGCGAGCTCGAGCGCGGAAGCCGACGCGTTGATTCAACAAGGCATCCAACTCAGGCGGGAGAAACGCGATGCCGAAGCACTCGAGCGCTTCCTGAAAGCGCTGGAGCTCGAGCCCTCGCCGCGCGTGAGCGCGCAGATTGGCCTGGCGGAGCTCGCGCTGAACCGCTGGCTCGCAGCCGAGGTGCACCTGCGGCAAGTCCTGGCTTCGGATGACGACTGGGTCCAGCGCAATCGCAGTACGCTTCAGGCGTCGCTCGACGCTGCCGCCGATCGTCTGGCGCTCGTGGAAGTGACGAGCAACGTTCGCGGAGCCGAGCTCTTCATCAACGGGGCGCGGGTGGGCACGCTGCCCCTGCCTCCGCAGCGTGTTGCGGCGGGAAATCTACTGCTGGAATTGCGCGACCGGGACGAGCGCATGCAACGCGCACTGACTGCAGCAGGCCGAGCGACGCTCCACGTGCACGTCGAGTTCAGCCGCGCTCCCGTGGCGAATGGCGAGCTCACGCCCAAGCGCGCGCTCGCCGGCGGCTCGCCAATGACTCGCGACGCGCGGACTCCCGCTCCAAGCGTCGCGAATCCGCGCCGCACACTGGCCTGGATGCTGGTCGCGACGGGCGCGGTGCTGCTCGGCGAAGCCGTGGTCGCTCACGTGCTGCGCGAGAGCTGGATCGCCGAGTACAACGATGACGGCGAGTGTCACTACGGCAACCTCTCGCGCGAGGAACGCTGCGGGCGAGTGCGCGGCAAAGCCGAGACGGCCCAGACGCTGGCGGCTCTGGGTTACGTTGGAGCAGGCGTCGCGTTCGGAGCGGCGGGTATCTTGTTCGTTCTGCCGAACACCGGCAGCGCCGTGACTTCTGGTTCACGTCCGTTGGGAATCGTCTACCGCGCCTCGTTCTGAGCGGCGGCAGGCTTTGCCTTGTCCGCTTCTCGTAGCCCGTACGCGGCAGCGAACACGATCAACGTGTTGCGCTGATTGTCCCCGGCGCCCTGAAGATGCAGCTGATCCGGATCGAACAAGTCGCAGGTTCGCAGCGGATCGCTCACCCAGCTGTCGCCACAGAGATTGCGCGTGAGAACATCCCAATCGGCGATCCAGAGGTTCTGCTGGATCGTGGGGTCCAGGTCCGCGTTTCGTATCACCGTGTTGACGAAGCTGGCCTCGGCGCGATAGTCCCCCGCGCCGCGCTCGGAAGCCGTCACCAGCACGATGATACCTTCTGGATTGTTCTCGTGAATGACTCGAAGCGCTGCCTGCAAGGAGCTTTGAGTGAACGCGCGCTCGCGTTCGCGCTCCGCCCCGCTGGCGTTGGCTTGACGGATGGCATCATGCATCGCCACCGCGATGATCATGACGTCGGGTCGGGTCGTCGCCTGCTCTCGAACCACGTTGAGCCAGGCGTAGGAACCCTGGCCGTCGTGGTATTCGACCCAGCTGCGGAAGCCCCATTCCTTCAGCTTGCTCTCCAAGGATGGAGCGCAGAAATCGGGAGCGGGCGGATCCGAACAGACCTGATTCTGCTGCAGCAGCGTGTCCCCGACCACGGCGATCCGGCGCGGCAGATTTTCAGGATCTCCGCGAAAGTCGTAGAGCGTCTTGCATTCGTTGCGGACGGGGGATGCCACACACGTGCCGTCCGGACAGGTGAGGATGGAGAGCGGCGCCGCCGGCGCACCGAGGCCGGCGTTGGCGCTCGGGACGAGGCCGCTCCAAACCGGATAGTCGATGATGGCGCTGCCCGTAACGCTGACGTCTGGCTCGAAGTAGTTGTCGGGGAAGCCCAGTGCGGGCCGGTGGCGGAGCGTCCATCCGGGTGCGGTCAGGAGGCCGGTGATTGCCTTGACTCGGTATGTGAAGCCGCCGAGCGTGGGCGCTCGCAGCCACTCGATTTCCGTACGCTCGCTGGCTCCCGCCGCGCGGCAGGACGTGACGAACGAATCTTCCGGCACGCACCGGCCTTGAGCACAGACTGGGGTAGAGGACGGACACGCCGGTTGCTCCACCCATTCGCCTGCCGGTGAACAGAGCTCGGGGAGCTGCTCGTTGCAGCGCCGTTCGTCTGGCAGACACTCGACGCATTGACCGCCGAAACACGCTGGAGTTTCACCCCCACAGAGCTCGATCGGAAACGTGCTCACCCAATCCGGACCGCACGCGTGCACTTCGCTGCCCCGACACACCAGCGCGTCAGCGGACTTGTCGACGCACTCGTCGAGAGGATCGCGGCACGCTGCTTGGCCGCCTGGCGAGTCCATCGCGCACATCTGCCGGCCCGGGCAGCGACCGCTGCTCGTCCAGTAGCCATCGCTGCCGCACTCGAGCACGTCGCGGCTCGGAGCGCTGGCGCACGTGAACGCTCCCGGGCGATCGCAGCGGCCCTGCGGCGTGTCCCGTTTGATCGGAGAACACGCCAGGGCGTAGGCCGAAAACACCAGACCGAAACGCCGCAGGCGCTCGCTCGGTGCTCGAAGACGCGAGGACAGACCCCTTGCATTCATGTCAGGTCTGCTCCACCTATCGCGATTCTATCTTTACGCTACCCGGCTGAAAAGCCCGGGGACTGGAGTTCGACATGATTTCAGTTTCGGACTACGTGCGTCACGATGCCACGGGACTCGCGGAGCTCGTGCGGCGCAAAGAGGTGAGCCCGAGCGAGCTTTTGGAAGCCGCCATCCAGCGCGCCGAGGCGACGAACC
>DATHEN010000957.1:0-4210 GCA_035318565.1 Polyangiaceae bacterium | reverse complement strand
AAAACCGGGCTGATCTCGCGGGTCAAAGAAATGGCGACCACGGAACCCACGATGCCCTCGGCGCCGAACTGGCGGAGGCTGTGCACGGTCTGCAGCGCAAGCACCATGCCGCTGAAAATGCCCGTCAGCGACACGATGAACACGCTCTGAACCCCCACGAAGTCCATCGCCGAAAAAAGCTGGCTCGGACGGTACGGCGGGCGCACCATCCACAGCAGAGTTTGCCCGGTCAGGATCAGCAACGAGCCGATGCCTTCGAACACTTCGACGATCGGGCGGGTCCAGTCGGCCAGGCTGCCCTTGCCCGGCTCGCTCGCACCCTGCTCGCTTTCGGCCACGGTCCACCTTTAACACTACACGGCCGCAGCGTTGACCCAAGTCGCCAAGATTTCCCGAGAACGCGGGCCGGTTGCCGAGATCGCGAGCCGCCTGGGGTCGAGAGCGAACTCGAGCAGCAAGGCATCCCCGCCAAGCTCCGCAAGGTAGGGACGGCCCCACTCCACCACGGTGAGCTTGCCGTCTTCCCGCATGGCGTCGAGACCCAGCGCGAGCACGTCTCCGGAGCTATTCAGGCGATACAGGTCCGCGTGAGCCATGGCCGGCTCGGTCGGGTACTCGTGTACGAGCGTGAATGTCGGGCTGGTGACCCGTTCGGCGTGCGGCAACGCGAGCGCGCGGCAGAGCGCGCGGACAAAGAAGGTTTTTCCCGAACCGAGCGGCCCGTCCAGAATGATCAAGTCGCGCCCGCGCAACATCGGCGCAAGCTTCCGGGCGGCGATGACGGTCGCGCGGCGGGTTGGGAGGTCCACCAAGACGGAGCTGCTCATGGCGCGCGTACCTTACTCAACTGGCGCGCTTCGACGACGCTCAAACGCCGCGCGAGCTGCTGCCCTCCGGCGAAGCCTTCACTCTGGCTCGACCACAGCTTCACGCGCACGCTGGCGAGCGCGTTCCGAGCGCGCGCGTGGAGCGCCGTGACAGCGCGCGCATCGTCCACCCGCTCGACCGAGAAGTTCGCCAAAGCCGCGGCGCCGAGGCTGGCCGCGTCGTGGCCCAATGCTTCGTACCAGGTCGGGTCGGTATGCTTCGCTCCGTTGCCGACCCTCGGGAATGCGCCGGTCGAAATCACGAGCGCGTCCCGTTCGGCGAGGCCCGGCGCGAGCTCGGCGCATTCGAGATCCAGCACCGCGCGAGGGCGTACGCCGGCCTTGTCGAACTCTTGCAATACCCGGCGCACACAGCGGGCGTCGGTGCTGAACAGGATTCCGCCGGCTTCGCGTTTCCACACGGCAAGTGGAAAGCGCTCCTCGTTCGCGGCGCTGGCTGCGCGGCACGGCCAGCCTTCGCCATCGAAGCGTAGAAAGGACGAGACACCGCGCGCCTCGAGCGCCTTCTCCACCTCGGCGTCCACTAGCGTTCGGTTCGCACCGAGCACGAAGGTGAAGCGATCCGTCGGGCCCGGTGGCAGCGCGAGAACCATCACGGGAATCGCGCTGGTCGCGGCGTAGCGTGCCGCGCGCTCCGCACCGGCCGTGTCGACGCCGGCGACCAGAATCGCCGCGCCCTCGCCGGCCAGGCTGGCCAGCGCGTTCTCCATCTCGCCGGCAACGCCGTTCTCCGATCGCAGCAATAGCGCCACTGAATCAGGCCCGCGCCGTCCGCGGGGCAGACCGAGTGCGCGCGTCATGCCCGCCGCGACTTCCGACGAGCGGCGCCGCGAATCGGCGCTGCTCTGGCTCAGCACCAGACCAATCGAGCGCCCGGCTACGTAAGGAAGCGCGGTCTCGCTGCTGGCCAGCCGCACCAACTCCGGACCGCGTGGCGCGCGCCGCAGCGCCGGCGCGGCGTTGAGCAGGCGGCCGGCGAGCGCGGCGTCGCGGCGCGTGATGGCGCTTTCGACCAAGCGCTCGCGCAGGACTTTGCGGAGCCAATCGCGCGCCGGCAAGAGCTCCGTGGATTGATATTCGTTGTCCGACTCCGCGTCCAGAAACTGCAAGCGTTGCTCGAGCGCCAGGAGCGGCACCTGCTCCAGCATGCGCGCCGCTCTCTGCTGCGCGCTCTCCACGTCTTCCGTCTGGACGTGTGCGAGCCAAGCGATCGTATGATCGATCGCGGCGCGCCAACGCCGCGCGGCCAGCGACGCGGCCACGATCTGTTCGCCGAAGACGTAGCGCTCGTCGGCGTCGACCAGCTTCCCCGTGAGCGGTTCGAGCAGCTCGAGGGCTCGCTCGGGCTTACCAGCGCGCACCAGGATGGCGGCCTCGGCGACGCGCGCGAAGTCCCGCGCCGTACCGCGTGGCTCGACGTTCAGAGGTTCGAGCACTTGGCGCGCGCGGCCGAGCTCGCCGCGGTCCACGTGCACCAGAGCCAAGTAGACGCGCACGAGCCGCGTGCGATCGTCTCCCGCGAAACGCACGAGAAAGCTGCGAAACTCTGCTTCGAGCTCGGATCGGTCCGCGCTCGAGAGCCAGAGCGCCTGGATGCGCCGGAAGTCCGTCTGCGCGGCGCTCGTCTCCGCTAGCGTGGCCTGCGGCTGGGCCTGCGCCGAGCCGCCACGGCACGCCGCGAGGAGTTCGAGGCTGGCGGCGAGCGTCGCCAATAGGAGCGCTCGCCCCACGCGAGCACGCGACTTGACGCCGTTCGATGCCTCTCCGTAACATCGAACTCTGTAGGAAGCGAGCATCCGCGGGTGTCGGCAAAGGATAGACGAGCCGCGCTCGTGCGCAACCTCCACGGCTGGTGTGCCGTCCTGCCGCTCGGTGTGTTCCTCGTGCTGCACCTGCTCCTGAACGCACGCGTTCTGCTCGGCCCGAGCTGGGATTCGGAGTTCAGTGCCTTTGCGTCACCAGCGTTGTTTTGGGTCGAGGCGCTGCTGGTGTGGGTCCCGCTCGCGCTTCACACGGCCTACGCTTCGTGGCTCGCTCTGGCGGCCAGCACGGAAGCCAGCGGCAAACCCCGAGCGGCCACGCTGCTGACCCGGGCCAGCGGCTTCGCGGCTTTGTCGTTCGTGGTGTACCACGCGCTCGAGTTTCGCATTCCTCATGCGAGCGGCGCGTTGAATGCCGCCGACATTCCCCAGAAGCTCTACGCAGAGCTGTCCGCGACGACGCAGTCGGGCATGCCGTTGACTGCGGCGCTGTATCTACTCGGGCTGGCAGCGACCGTGTTTCACGCCGGCCACGGCGCGTACTGGATGTACGCGCGCTCTCACGCAGGCGCGGACGCAACCCGAGCCGCACGCTGGGTCGGATCGTGCGCGACTCTGCTCTTCGTCTTGGGAGCCCAAACGGTAGTCTACTGCGCCACTGGGTCGCGATTCTTCTTCTGGTAGGGCGTGGTAGAGGTATACGCCTGGACGGAACGCCCGTGCCCAAATGTTATCTGCTGACCCTGACGAGCGGCTCGTCGCTCGACCAATATTCCAACAACGTTACTTTGTTCAATTTGGTCGAACAGATCAACATGCCACCCAACGCAGAGCCGCCTCCCGGTAGTTTGTTGCCGCTGGAGATCCACGCCTACTTCCAGCTTCTGCCGCACGAGATGCACCTCAACTTCGAGATTCGCTTCGTGCTGGTGAGCAGCACCGGAGTCGAAACGGCCACGCAAACCTTCACGCACAAGTCACAGACCCCACGCTATCGCACGCGTGCTTTCGGATTGCCGATCCCGCCGCTCTCCGATCAGTATGAGCTGCGCGTCGACTTTCGCATCGAGGGCCACCAGAGCTGGACGCGAGACAACGTCCTCTGGCCGTTCACGATGGTCGAAGCCACGCCGCGTGAAGTCGTCACGCACTGAGAAACGCCCCTCTCGAACCCGCCGTCGCCACCATGGATCTGATCCGCATCGATGCTCTGGAGCTAGCTTGTATCGTGGGCGTGCGACCACGGGAGCGGCGGCGCAAGCAACTCGTGCGCGTGCATCTCGAGCTCGGCCTCGAGCTGTCGCGGGCGGGCAAGAGCGGTCGGATCGCTCACACCTGCGACTACTCACGCGTCATCGACGAGATCACCGCGCTCCTGCAATTTCGCGAGTATCAACTGATCGAAGTGGCCACCGAGGAGCTTGCCGCCATGATTTTCGGCGTGCACGAAAACGTCGCGGAGGTGACGATTCAACTCGAAAAGCCCGCTGCCCTCGGCGGGCGTGCGCGCGCGGCCGCCGTGCGCATCGCCCGCCGGCGCGCGGACCTGGCCGTGGGCCGCAG
>DATHEN010000956.1:0-4206 GCA_035318565.1 Polyangiaceae bacterium | reverse complement strand
GCACGCCGTGATTTCGAGAACATCACCAGTCTCGGCTGGGTGCCAATTTCCAGCATGGAGTCGGTGTTCGCCGAGCTCGCCGCGGCCCGTGGTCAGAGCGTCACCGAGCTTCATGAAGAGGTAGCTCGCATCAGCACCGAGCGTACCCTGCGCACGGTGTGGCGCATGCTGCTGCGGCTGACGACGGACGAAGCGCTGATCAATCGAGCGCGCGTGCTCTTTTCGCGTTCCTACAACCGCGGCAAGTTGGAAGTGTTCATCACGGCCCCAGGCCGCGCCGAAGCCACCCTGCAAGACTGGCCGGGCGCACCAGCTTGGACACTGCGCGGCACGCGCATCGGCATCGAAACGGCTCTGCGACTCGCCGGTCGCAACAATGTGCGCGTCAGCTACGAGCGACGGCCGTTCGGTGCGGTGTTCGCCGTGACTTGGCGCTGAGTGACGTGCGCGCACGGTGCGCACCAAATCAGCGCGCTGTCATCGACGAGCGGTGTGCATTGTGCCGGGGCTGACTAGGGCGTAGGGCTGTTTGGTGGCGCGGGGGCGAGCGAGTGCTCGTGCGCTCCCGTTACCGGCTCAGGAGGCACCATGGCTCGATCCAGGTTTCACTCTCGCCGAAGCTTCGTCCAGGAACCACGCGCTCTGACACGAAGCATCGTTTGCGCGCTTTCGCTCTGCGCTGGAGCGTGCAACTCGAATCTCATACTAGAAGTGTCGAGTTTCAGCGACGGCGCTCGAGGCTCTTTGCGCAGCGTGCTCGAGCTCGCCAACAGCAATGCAGCGGGGCTTCATCGCGCCATCACCATCGAAGTGCCCGCGGGCGGTTACGAGCTCGTGCGCTGCGGTGCAGACGACGTCAACACCGGCGGGGATCTGGACGCACTGACCGATGTGCCGCTGACGCTGTCTGCTCGGGGAGGTGAGGTCGTCGTTCGTCAGGCTTGTGCGGGCGAGCGGGTGATCGACAGTCACGGAGAAGGTTTGCTCACCTTGCGCGGGCTCACTCTCCGGGGCGGCTCGCTCGCCACCACCGATCCGCGAGAGCCGGCGGAGGGCGGCGCGCTGCGCGCAGCAAGTGACGTGAACCTCGAGAAGGTCACGATCGCCGGGAACTCGGCGCGCGGGGCCTCCGGCGTGCGGCTCGCGGACGGAAGCACGCTCGACGGCGCGCCGGCCCACGGAGGCGGATCTTCGTTGGAGGTGCGCTGCAGGCCAACGACACGAACTTGACTTCGAACCAGGCCGTGGGCGGCGCGAGCATGCAGATCCCCGTCAGCGGAGTGCCGGAATGGGGCGGTGGCGTGGCGGAGGGTGGAGCCGCCTACGTGCTGGGCGCCGTCACGTTCACTGGAGGATCCATCACGGACAACCAGGCGGTCGGAGGTGAAGGCAAGCAGGGCAAAGGCGGTGCAGCTCGCGGTGGCGGATTGGCGCAGGCACTGTCGAGCACCGCAGCCGTGAAGTTGCGCAACGTGAGTGTTTCGCGGAACACGGCCCAGGGTGGGGGCACCGAGACTCCCGTGCAGGCCGGCGCTGCACTAGGCGGTGGCGTCGCGTCGAGCGGGCCGCTGGAAATCCGGTCCATCTCCGCGGCCGAGAACGCGGCTCGAGGGGGCCGGAATACTTTTAGCTCGACACCGGCTGCTCAGGGCGGAGAAGCGCGCGGCGGCGCACTCTTCGCGGCGAACAGCGTATCGATCGAGAGCGGTACCTTTTCATCCAATCTGGCAGCGGGCGGCCACGGTGAGTACCAATGCGCGCCTATTGGGGGTAGCGCTGCGACTCATTGCTCGGGAGCCTTGCCCGCGAGCGTCGCGGGAGGTGTCGTGTGGACCGCGGGGGATCTCGCGCTCCGAAGCAGCAACCTCACGAACAACCGTGCTCTCCAAGGCCCCGGAGGCGGATCGGGTACTTTCATTTTCAATCCCTGGAGTCCGACCGCCGGCAGCGGTTTCTTCGTCGATACTACGTCTGGGGGCGCCTTGTTGGCCGAGGGTCAACTGCAGATGAACGAGGTGCGGGTCGAGGGTGGTACAGCGGCGTCCAGCGCCGTAAAAGCCGATCTCGATGGGGTGCTCAGCGAGGTGCATATCACCGACAACGCAACCGGTTATGCGCTGCTGGTGGGGGGGCGCTTGAGCATCGAACGCAGCAGCATCATCCGCAACCGCAGTGGAATCGGAGCGCGGTCCGTCGATGCCCGAGGGCTAACTGTTGCGAACAACTCGCGGATCGCCATTCAAGCCGAACACATCTCGCTGGAGAACGCGACCATCAGCGAAAATGGGTCTGGAGTGGCCGCGGCCTCCTCGCTGGCGCTGCACCACGTGACCGTAGCCGGCAATGGCACCGCTTCAGACAGTTTTTCTCTGAGCACGTACTCCCTGACCAGCCGCGCTTCGCTCGTGGTCGGGTCGCGAGCGTGCGTCGGTCAGGCGGTGATCCAGAGCTCTTCGAACAATTGGTTCGGGGATACGAGCTGCAATCTTCGCGGACCAGGCGATCGTCAGGGCGTGCCTTTCCTCGACATGGCGCCGCTGGCCGACAACGGCGGTCCCGTTCCTACTCGCTTGCCACCGTCCTCGGTGATCGACGGTATTCCTGCGAGCGCGTGCGGGCTTCCTGTCGATGCGCGCGGTGAACGCCGGCCTCAGGGCGCAGGCTGCGAACCGGGTGCAGTCGAGGCGACGGCGGATCCGGGCCTGGGTGCGAACCTGTCGATCGCGTTCACGAATGCACCCGAGTTCGTTGCTCCGGGGCGAGGTGGGATTTGGCAGCTCACCGTCACGAACCACGGCACTGCCGCAGCGACGCCGCAGGTCTTGATTCGACCGCCGGGCTACGTGATGCTCTCGAAGATTGCCGCGAGCGATGGAGGGACCTGCTCGAGAGGGGCTCCCATCACGTGCACGTGGCCGTCTCCGCTTGCCGCTGGGGGTCGGACGACGCTGACCATTCCTGGGGTCGCACACGAAACGGCGACCGAGAATCTGGCGTGGCTCGCCGAAGTCTTCGCGGCCAATGCTCGGCCGCCTTTCGAGGACGACAGCGCCGAGTTGAACACGCCACTTTCGCCCGGCCAGGGGCTGTGGATGCACATCGCGGCCGCGATTCCCAGGGACACCGAGCTGGGCAGATTGCCCTTTACTCAAGTCGAGCTACGCAACGCGGGGCCGGCCGACGCAGTGGGCACGAGCGATCGGCCGATCCGGGTGACGTTTCTCCCAGCGCCAGGCGTCACAATCGAACCTTCGCGCCGGAGCGTCGAGATCATTGGAACGGTGAGCCCGCGAAACGCGATCGAAGCTCTGGCGTTCCACATGTTCGAACCGGACGTCGTGCCCGTGCAGCTCGGCACGTTCGAGATCGACCCCGGCGATAACCCACTGGCAGGGCCGGCGACGATTCCACTGGTTCTGGCTGATCTCGAGATAAAGGGTCAGCGCAGCAGTGGAGTTCAAGCGTTCGGCACGCCCGTCTCGTTCGCCTTCGAGCTCCACAACGCCGGGCCAGCGGCTGTGGCAGACGTCGAGGTGCGACTCACGTCGACTCCCTACGTGAAGGTCACCTGGACGCCCGAGCGCGGCGCTGTATACGCGCTGGAAGAGTGGGCCGATGATCGGTGGTTGGTGGGCTCGCTTGGAGTCGGTGAAAAGCTAAGGCTCGAAGGAACTGCTCCGTACCTTTCGAGCAACGATAGGCGTTTTCTGCGCGCCGAAGCACGCTCCGCGGCAATGGAGTTCGACTTCGACGACAACGGCGCGAACCTGGACCTGACGGGTGCGCCGCAAGGAACCGTGGATCTGGCGATCACCGCCCTGGTAGTGCCGCCAGCTGAGAGCACGGATCAGCGTGTGCTGCGAATGACGGTGACGAACAACGGGCCCATGGCCGCCATCCCGGACGAGAGCCATACTCTATGGTTACGGACGACCTATCTGGACGTCCCAACTCCGAACGTGAGCGTACGAACCGTACCGCGCGGTTGGCGGTGCGATGAACAACCCGAAGCCTGTCGCATGACGGAGCCGCTAGCCGCAGGTGCCTCGGTGAGCTTCGAGCTCGTCCTGCAGTCCGACTTCAGTTCGCCGCGGGCGCGGGTGGGAGCGTCCCTTGAAAATCAGCTCGTGACTCCGGATTGGCAGCTCGCCAACAACGAAGCTCTGGCGCTCGCGAACGGCGCGCCGTGAAAGCAGCCAGGCTATT
>DATHEN010000955.1:0-3852 GCA_035318565.1 Polyangiaceae bacterium | reverse complement strand
AATGGATCGAGACGGGTTTGGTGAAGAGCGGGTTGCCGCTTCTGGCAAGCTCCGGATCGTACTGAACCGGCTGGGCGGCGGCGGGTTTGCCCGCTGCTTCCCAGATCTTCCGAACGATGCGCTCGTCGCGCAGCGTGACGGGCGCGAAACGCTGGGTAATCTTCGCTTCGGGATAGGCGATCCAGATGCCGTCGGCCTGGTTGTAGACACGATCGAAGGCGGGGGCCGCGCCGTCGAGGCCGAAGAAGCGCGCGTTGTCCGCGAGATCCGTCCACTTGGCCCAGCTCAGCGCCTCGAAGGTCTTCTCGAGACCGAGCTCGTCCTTGAAGCGCGATGCCACGCTGCTGATGAGACGCGCCGCGCCCGGTCGATCGCGCTCCGCACGCTCCACGGAAGCGAACCAGAGCTTGACCAGCTTCTCCGCGACCTCGGGGTGGCGATCCAGCACGTCCTTTCGTGCGAGCAGCACGTCCGCCACGAGCTCGCTGGCATCCGCGGTCGAAAAGAGCCGATGTGCTCCGGGCCGAGCCGCCAGTGCCAGGGTTACGTCCGGCTCCCAGAGACACGCCACGTCGACCTCGCCTTTTTCGAACAGCACTCGACCGTACGTGAAATCATCCGGCGAGAAGCGCGTGGCGCGACGCACCTCCGCGAGCTCGCTGCTCGTGAGACGTGAGTTCGTGATCATGAACTCGAACACGGTGTGGTCCGGCGAGAACAGCAGCATGGCGGACTTTCTGCCGCGCAGATCTTCCACTTTGCGCACTTCGGCGGAGGCCACGCAGGCGTCCCCACCGCGTGACCAGTCGATCTGCAGAAAAGCGCGAACGTCGACACCGGCCGCTTTGTACTCGACCAGGCTGATCGGAAGCTCGTCGACCGTCTGCCACACGAAGTCGACTTCACCGCGCTGGAGCGCGCGGTTCTTGCTGGGCGCGTCCTCGATGAACACGATTTCCAGGTCCAAACCGAGCGCTTCCGCGAGCGAGCCGTGCTGAGTAGTGAGTCCAGCGGTTCCGAGGAGCAGCGCCATGTGACCCGGCCATTGCGAAAGCGCGACGCGCACGCGGCGGCCGGACAGATCCGGCGGTAGCGCTGCTGCGCTGGCTGAAGCAGGCGTGCGCCGCTCCGCGCTGACGGCGCTGTGCTGCGCATGGCTGTCGGCGAAATGTTTGCCGTACGTGCGCAAAGCCAGCACGCTTGCCGAGAGCACGATCGCGGCGATCAGAACCTTGGAGAGGCGTGTTAGGGGAGCCATGCCGAGTGCGAGCCCGCGCCGGAAAGGCGCGCGCTGTACGCGACGGCGATTGTGGCAAATTCGCGCGCGTCTCCCAAGGAAAACACGACGCGTGTGCGTGACATCAGCGCGGCGCGGAGCTTATGTTTCCGTTCGGCAATGAGCGGAGCGCGCGCGGAAATCTCAATGCAACGCAGCGCCGCTCGACCACACCCGATCGAGATGCTCGGTGATCGTCAAGCGATCTGCGTCGGAGATGGCGACGAAGCGCAGCGCTTGTTCCGTTCCTGAAGTACGAACCACGCGTGCCAGCGCGCGCACCGGGCTGCTCGTCTCCGGCATGTAGAGCTCGAGCCGGAAGATGCCGTCTTCGTCTTCGGGGCTCAGCGTGTGGCCGCGATCGATCACGATGCCCGTGGAGGAAACGTCGACGGCGCGGCAGTGAGCGGCCAGGTTGTCGTTGTGCATGATGACAGCGAAGTTCGTGTGAGCGCGCAGGCCGATCTGGCGCACGGCCTTGTTCGCGTACGTTCCACTGCTGGGAGTGCCGGAGCCGCGCAGGTTGCTCCAACTCCGCTGTGCTGAACTCGTCATGACGTGCCTCCGGTTCCAGCGTGTGCAGCGGTTGTGCCAAGCGGGGTTTTTCGGGGGAACGGCGGCTTGCGAGGCTCTGGTGAAGGATTGTGCTGCTGCTGCACGTCGCGAGGCCGCGCTCGTAAGACACAACTTACACGGACTGCTGTGGCCCAAATGCGCCAAGGGCACCCTCGAGAGGATGCCCTTGGAGGCAGGCTGCTTCAGCAGCCGCTTCGTGCTTCTGGAGCGAAGCCGGCGGTCAGTGTCCCGCTTCGGCCCGAACGGCCGCGCCCATTCCGGCAGGGCTGTCGTCCGAGTCCAGAACCGCACGCGCGCCCGGTCCCTCGGTGAGGGCATAGGCTTCTTCGCCGTGCAGGATGACGTCGAGGCCTTCCTGTTCGACGTCCTTGGAGACGCGCAGGCCGACCAGGGCGTCGGTGATCTTCAAGAGCACGAAGGTCGCGACGCAGGCGTAGACCAGCGTTGCGCCGATGGCGATGAGCTGCTCCATGAACACGCTGGTGCCGCCCTTCAGCAGGCCGTCCTTGCCGGCGCTGTTGAAGGCGGTGGATGCGAACACGCCCGTGAGCGCCGCGCCCAACATGCCGCCCACGCCGTGCACGCCGAAGGCGTCGAGCGTGTCGTCATAACCGAACTTGTTCTTCATGAGCACGGCGCCGTAGCAAACCAGGCCGGCGGCCGCGCCGATCGCGATCGAAGCCATGGGACCCACGAAACCTGCCGCGGGCGTGATGGCCACGAGACCTGCGACGATGCCCGAAGCCACGCCCAATGCCGAAGGCTTACCGAGACGCAGCCACTCCGCCCCGCCCCACGCCAGAGCGCCCATGGCGGCCGCGATGTGCGTGTTGACGAGTGCGAGTGAGGCGAGGCCGTTGGCGGCGAGCGCGGAGCCCGCGTTGAAACCGAACCAGCCGAACCACAAGAGGCCAGCGCCCAGCAGGGTCATGGTCAGGTTGTGCGGAGGCGATTTGCGCTGCGGGTAGCCCACGCGCTTGCCAATCACGAGAGCGATGATGAGCGCGCTGAAACCGGAGGTCATGTGAACCACGGTGCCGCCCGCGAAGTCGAGCGCGCCGCGCTCGAAGAGCCAGCCGCCTGGTGCCCAGACCCAGTGACAGACCGGCGCATAAACCACGACCAGCCAAAGCGTGGTGAACAGCGCGTAGCCCGAGAACTTCAGGCGTTCGGCGTAGGCGCCCGAAATCAGAGCGGGAGTGATGATGGCGAACATCAGCTGGAAAGCCATGAACAGGGTGTGCGGGATGGTCATGCCCGCGCGGGGTTCCATGCCCACGCCGGCCAGGAACAGGTGATCCAGTCCGCCGATGAAGCCGCCCTTGGTGGGGGCGAAAGCCAGAGAGTACGCAACCGTTACCCAGACCAAGGTGGCCAGGCCCAAAGCGAAGAAGCTATGCATGAACGTGGAAAGCACGTTCTTGGCGCGGACCATGCCGCCGTAGAACAGCGCCAGGCCCGGCGTCATCAGTAGAACCAAGGCCGTGGATACGAGCACCCAGGCTGTATCTGCTCCGTTTATCTCTGTACCGTTCATCGTTCGCCTCCAGAAAGTGTGCTCGACGAATACGTGGAAGCATGTTTCGACACAGTTTCCGTAAACGCCCCGTTCCGCTGAATTCGCGGCCGCGTTTTCGAAACATTGCCGAAATAGACGAGGCAGATTCTTGAGTTCGGCGAGCGCTGCAGCGCTCAGAAAACCGGGATCCGTTGAAAAAAGTCGAGGCCATCATTCAGGTCGCCCGCGCCGAGGCAGTCCTCGAGCGCCTGGCCATGATTGGGGTGCACGCGCTGTACATGGATGAAGTGCGGGGTTTCGGCCGCACCCGCGGCAAAAGTTTGATTCACAAGGGGTCACCTTACGAAGTCGAGTTCGTGCCGAAGGTGCATCTGGTCTGGTACGGCGACGAGGACGACGCAGACTCCGTGGTGCGGGCCATCGAACACGCCGCGAAGAGCGGTCAGCTCGGTGACGGCCGTATCTTCGTGAGCGAGCTGGA
>DATHEN010000954.1:0-13939 GCA_035318565.1 Polyangiaceae bacterium | reverse complement strand
TGGACATGCTGCTGCCGAAGACGCGGGCGGGCATGGCAATCGTGGCTCTGCGGCACCTGGGAAGGAACGCGGCTTCGGGGACGGTGCTTCAGCGCCTCGCCGCGACGCTCGATAGTTCAGACAAGCAGAAGCTAACCCAGGTTCGCGCTCGGTTGCCGGGATGGCTTGGCGTGGCTGTCGACCAAGTGATAGGCGTGGCCCCCTCGCGTGGCTGACATTTTCATTGACGCAAGCGAGCGTGGTGACATCGTCAACAACGTCGCAGCCACGCGAGGCGTGGCCCCGTGGATTATCGAGAAAGATCTGTGGGTGTGCTGGGCGCTCGCGCGGCTGAACGAGATTGATGGCATCCCGCAGCTCACCTTCAAGGGCGGGACGTCTTTGTCGAAGGTGTACGGCCTCATCGAGCGCTTCTCAGAGGACATCGACCTTACCTTCTCGCGAGACGGTTGGGACTTTGCCGGAGAGCGAGACCCGCTCGGGGCGGGCCTCAGTGGAAAGAAGCGGCAGGCCCTCGTAGGCGAAATTGCTGAGCGCTCCACGACGGCCGTTCGAGAGGTCGTCGTTCCAGGGCTACGCACCATCTGTACCCGCCAGATTGGAGCGTCAGGCTGGAGTGTGGAGACCGACGCTGGCGATCCTCAGGCGGTTCTCTTCACGTTCCCCAATCCGACGGCTGCCTACGGCTATGGCCAACCCCAGGTGAAGATCGAGTTCGGCGCACGGGGTGATCCGTGGCCGACGTCGCGCAAAACCATCGTTTCGTACGTTGAGGAGACTCATGCCGGAACGGCGCCTGCCGCTAGCGCGGAGGTGACCGCATTGAATCCCGAGCGGACCCCTTCTGGGAGAAGGTGACGCTCCTGCACGCTCTCCACCATGGGAGTCTCGCGAAGTCCGACAAGAACGTTCACCGGCTTTCACGCCATGTCTACGACGTCCACCGAATCTGGAACACGCCCACGCTCAGGACTAGCATTCTGAACGCGAAGCTCCTGCGAGCCGTCGTGGAAAACAAGCAGGTGTTCTTCAAGGAGACGAAGGCTCGATACGAACTCGTGACGAATTTCGATCTGAGCTGCGCCCCACACGACCATCTCGCGAAGGCGATGCGTGAGGACTTCGTGGCGATGCAGTCCATGTTCTTCCCGGAATCCAACGTCCCGACCTTCGACGACGCACTCGCCACTCTCAAGGAGATCGACGTGACCGTCGCAGGTTGGAAGACAGCTACCTCGTGATCTCGTTCAAACTGATGTCTGCCATTCGGGTGGCACAAAGAACTCTACCCGACGCCTCCAATATCCCTCCACGAACCGCGTCGATCTCGGAGGAACTGAGGGGAACAACGTGGATCGGGCAACTGTGGTCCTCCATAGAAATCCATCGACGGATCGAGCTGCTGCCGTGAGGCAGTGTACAGCCAGGCTTTTGTCGTACTCGAAGGCGAAGCCTTAAATGCGCTCAATGACAATAATAGCGTTCGTTCACGCGCAAATTCCGGTGCGCTTGTCCTTCTCCTGCAAGCCGACGATGACGGCTTCGGGCAGGGCGCTGCTCATTCGTCGATGAAAGTGCTCGCCGCGCCCTCGGAGAGCACGTGCTTGAGCACCTTGCCGGTGGCGTTGCGCGGGAGCGCGGAGGTTCGCACCTCCCAGTGGGAGGGTACCTTGTAGTACGCGAGCGTCTGAGCCACCCATTCAGACAGCGCGGCGGGGGAGAGCGTTATACCCGCTCTGGGCACCACGATGGCTTTGACCTCCTGGCCGAGCTCCTCGTGGTCGACTCCGATGACCGCGGCCTCGGCAACGCCTGGGTGCTCCTCGAGGCGATGCTCGATTTCCACTGGGTAGACGTTCTCGCCTCCGCGCAGGATGAGATCCCGTTTGCGCGTGGCGAGCCACAGGCGGGTGCCGTCGAAGGTGCCGATGTCGCCCGTGCGAAGCCAGCGACCCGGCCGGATCGACTCACGAGTCGCCTCGGGGTCCCGGAAGTACTCGAGCATGACGAGGGGTCCACGCACGCAGACCTCGCCCTCGTCGCCGTTGGGCAGGATCCTCCCGTCGGGGTCCTGGATCGCAAGGTCCACCACGGGCACCGGTCTCCCGGCAGAGGTGGGATAGGTGGCAAGCTCTTCGACGGAGTTGAGGCACGTGAAGGCGCTGCCTTCGGTGAGGCCGTATCCAAGCCCGAGAGTCGCGCGAGCGCCGGGGATGCGCCGCCTCGCTTCTTCCTGGAGTGCAGGCGGGATGGGCGATCCGCCGCCGCCGATCACGCGGAAGCTCGAGAGGTCGAAGTCGCCGATCCGTGGGTGATGCAGCAGGCGATGGAGCACCGTCGCGGTGAAGCCCCACGCCGTCACCTTTTCGCGCTCGATGAGCCGGAGCGCCACGTCCGGGTCGAAGCGGCCCTCGATCCAAACCGACTTCGTCATCCCCGCGAGGCAGGTGACGGCGGCGCAGTGGAGGCCGGAGACGTGGAAGAGCGGGCTCGTGACCAGGACGCAGGGCGAAGGTGGAGCCGAACCGTCGGAGGATGGAGCGGGCGGCTCGAGCATGGCGGTGCGCGCGCCGCTGAAGAAGCTCACGCCCGTAAGGACACAGACGTTGCGGTGCGTGTGGACGACGCCCTTGGGCCGCCCGGTGGTGCCGCTCGTGTAGAGGATGATCGCGGGGTCGTCCTCGCCGATCGGGTCGGAAGGGAGCGGAGTCCCGGGGGCGTGCGTCGTGAGCGCCGCGAAACCCTCCTCGATGACCACTGTGGGCACCCCGAGCTCGCGCCCTTCGAGGCGGGCGAGGCGCTTGCGATCGGCGACGAGCACCTTGGGCTCGCAGTGCCCGACCCCGTACGCGATCTCGTCGCCGGTCCACCAGCCGTTGAGCCCCACCGCGACGGCGCCCAGGCTCACGGTCGCCCAGAAGGTGACGATCCACTCGGGGCAGTTGGCGGCGAGGATCGCCACCCGGTCGCTCTTCTTCACTCCGTACACGTCCCGGAGAGCGGCGGCGACGGAGGCGACGAGGCGCGCGTGCTCGCCGAAGGTGTAGCGGCGGTCGGTGGTGCCGTCGCTGAAGACCAGGTACTCGGCGTGTGCGGCACGCAGGGACCCCTGCACCAGCTCCCGCAGCGAGCGGGGACGGTTCTTGAACACGCGCACCCACTCGCCGAGGACCTCGATCTCCTCGAGCTCGAAGGGCCCGCCGGGGCCGAGCAGGCGCGCCTCGGCCCGGGCGATCCTCTGAGGTACGGTGGTCATGGGGTCGGGAGGGTAGAACGGGCGACCGCTCCAGAGTGAAACATGTTTCACCTTTCGCAAGGCGGGCTCTCCGGCGTCCCGCGGTGGGCGTCAGAGCGTGTAGCCGCCGTCCAGCATGAGCGTCTGGCCGGTGATGTAACTCGCACGCCGCGACGCCAAGAAGGCGACCGCCTCGGCGACCTCTTCGGCGGTGCCGAAGCGGCGCACGGCGGCGTTGTTCTTCGCCGCGTCGACCCACTCCTTCGAGAGCTCGCCGCTCTCGACGAGGCGCGGGAACATGCCAGCGTCGATGACGCCGAGCGCCACGCTGTTCGCGCGGATGCCAAAGCGTCCCTCCTCTTTGGCGATGCCGCGGAGGAGGGCTTCGACGGCACCCTTGGGCGCGACGCTGAGCACGTCGCCCGCGGGGAAGCGCTTGAGGCCGGCGCTGCTGATGTAGACGAAGGAGCCGGCACCGCTCTCGCGGAGGTGGGGCAGGCCGGCGTAGACCACGTTGAAGAAGCCGTTGACGTCGGCGTCGATGACGGAGCGCCACTGATCCGGCGTGACCTGGCTGATGAACGGCTGGTCGATGGGGGAGCCCGCGGCGTGTACCACCGTGTGCAGCCCGCCGTGCTGCGCCCGCACGCTGCCGAAGAGCGCCTGCACGGCCTCGGCGTCCGACACGGAGACCTGGTGGATCGTCGCCTTCCTCCCGTGCTCCTCGACCCTGGCGGCCGTCTCCTTGGCGGCCCCCTCGTTGCCACGGTACGTCAGCGCGACGTCGCTGCCGTAGAAGGCGAGCCGCTCGCAGATGGCGCGGCCGATGCCGCCGCTGCCGCCGACCACGATCGCCGCGCCCGTTGGGAAGTCCTTCGTCTCAGCCATGGGTCCGCTCCTGAAGCTCGGTCTCGAGCACCTTACCTGTAGCGTTGCCCGGTGCCGGCTTGCTTTGCAATGACGCGCACGAACATCGAAACTGCACAACCAGGCTGAAGTCGTGCACTTCCGGCTGCGCTTGCGCGCGGAACTCGGTCATTGATACACCGGGACGAGTGTGAACAGGCGGCAACGCTGCCGCGCGCCGCGTCGCGCCGGGGATCTCATCGGCGAGCCGTGCTGCGCCGGCGCTCACAGCGCACGAGGTCGAGGCTAGCGACGAAGATGAGGAGGAGGAGTGAACGACCCCGCGGGGTACTACGCCTACGGCAAGAAGGTCGATGACCTTGCGAAGAACCTGCTGGCGTTCAAGAACGATCTTCAGCGGCGCAGCCTGTGGGACAGCACGGCCATCGTCCTTTTGTCCGAGTTCGGCCGCACGATTCGCGAGAATGGCAGCCAGGGCAGCGATCACGGCCGCGGCGGGGCCATGCTCCTGCTCGGCGGAGCGCTGAGAGCGCACGCGGATCCGGCGTATCTGGGCCTGCGTTCGCTGTCGCTGCCCGCCACTTTCGACGCGAGCTCGGCGCTCGACGTGGTGCACGACTACCGGGTGGTGATGGCGGAGATCCTCGAGCGCCATCTGGGACTCCCGCAGACGACTGCGCTCGGCCTGTTCCAGCCCGCAGCGTCGGTGCGAGCTAGCGACTATCTCAACGTCGTGCGCTGAACACCAAACGTGACAAGCGCAGCGCCGCGCGGCCCGCTGCACATCTCAGACGATCGCGAACAAAAACAGCGATTTCGTTCGCGATCGTCTCAAGTTTGGAGACCCCCGGCAACGCCCTGCTACCCACGCCGGCTTGCTTGAGCACAGTCCGCGCAGCCCTCTGCACATCTCAGACGATCGCGAACAAAAACGGCGATTTCGTTTGCGATCGTCTGAAGTGCGCGAGACCCCCCCTGGGCACGGCCGGCGCGACCTGGAGGTGGTTCACACTGTCGAACTTACAGCCGACTCGGATCAGGCTGTGAGTCGTTTTGAATCCCTCGAGCGCTTCGGTCTCCGTCTCGAAGAAGACACAGGCGCCGATGACGATCGCGAGCGCTATCTCGGACCATCTGCCAGGTGCTGGGGCGGCTACGCCTTCTATCGCATCGCTGTCGCGCGGGTGATGAGAGAAGCCGCTGAGCCAGCGACGAACGCTGCCTCAAACAGAGACGAAAAACGTCGCCATTGTCCCGACTTGGCTCGTGCAACAGTTGTAGTGCACCACGCAACATGCGGTCTTGCGTCGACGAGGTCGCGCCATGTTTTTTCGCAGAAATCGCGCAGAAAGTCGTGTCGTACCCCTGCGTGATCGACGCTTTCGCGCTGGCCCGGAAATTGCGTACACCATCATCGTAACGATTCGCTCTCCCGAAACCGCAAACCCCGGGCGACCGGGCGACGCAAAGCCACAGAGCTCTCCGAGCTGGCTGGGTTGCCGAAAGAGAAACATCGATGAGAACAGTTTGTGCTGCCGTCTGCCTCTTGACTACATCTTGGGCCCTGGTCGGGTGCGTTGCACCGGTCGAAACGGAAGAAGAGGCGAACGAGCTCCTCGGCGAGACGAATCTCGCCGTGTCCAGCGCGAACGGCCTGACGTCGATCAACGGCCTGACGTCGATCAACGGCCTCATGAACGTGAACGGGATCACCACCACGGGTCCGCTGAATGGCAGCGGCTTGGCGAACGGCAACACGACGGCAGGCGCGAAGGGCCTGATGACGACGGCCGCCGGGCGTTTGACGGTGGATTACCTCGTGAAGTGCGCGTTGCCACGCAGCCGGGCCATCTCCAAGAAGGACCAGTTCAACAAGTCCTACGCGTTCACGGGCTCGCTCGGCTTTGCGCCGGAGTGGGAGACGGGGACCTGCGGCACCCAGTGCAAACGCTGGGTGTCCGCCTGTATGATCGCACATATCAACACCGCAGGCGTGCACGTGCCGCTCTGGATCACCGCGATCCTCCCGAACGTCGGCTTCACCACGTCGTCGCTCTATCCGTTTCAAGAGGGCTCGTTCATGGGCGATATCTTCACGAGCCCTCCGAAAGCGTATTATTGTAACGGTATCGACTTCGGGAGTGCGGTGGTGTCAGGGCGCATTGGCGCAACTCAGGTGGGCGCGCCTTACCGCAACATCACGGCCATCGGCAGTCTCACCTCGACCTGCAAACCCACCTGTACCCCGTCTACCGACGTTTTGAAGCCCGCCGGCTTCAAGGCCTGCATGGGCTACAACGAGGTCGTGACGGTCTGGCGCAAGGATTGACGTCAGAATTGCGCGCCGAGAGCGCCGATGTCGGTGCGCAGGATCCTCGGCGACCGCCACGCTTTCAGTAGCGTGAGGCGACGGGGGAGCGGCCGGTAGTCATCGGCGGTCGCTTCCCGCGCGCGAGGTGACCTCTGCAGGCTGATTCGCGTGCCGGGACTATGTCGGCTTGCACGCCGCTTGGCTCACCTCGCCTCACACGCGTTTCCTCCGGCGGAGCACCCCGCTCGAACCACGTTTGCGAGCACGCCCTGAGGAGCGACGGACACGCAACATCTCCAAAGATCGGCCGTTCTAATGGGACGCGCAAAGTGCTGCAGCGTATAGCCCCGCGCACTCGTTCGACAAGGGTGCGTGCGAAGGCCGCGACAACGAGTAGAATTCAAGATCATCATGCAGCTTGGAACGCTGATCGCCGAGCGCTTCGAGCTCGAACAGCGCGCGGGGTCGGGTGGCACGGGGGCCGTGTTTCGAGCCTTCGACCGCACCACTCAGAGTCGCGTCGCGCTGAAGCTGCTGCACGCGACGGTTCCCGAGCAAGTTCAGCGCTTTCAGCGTGAGGCGCAGCTCCTCGCCGACATCGAGCATCCAGGTGTGGTGCGTTACGTCGCGCACGGCGTGACCGAAGGTCAGCCGTACCTGGTGATGGAGTGGCTCGAGGGCGAAGACCTGTCGTCGCGCTTGGAGCGCGGTCCGCTGCCCATCAGCGATGCCATCGCGATCTTGACGCAAGTCGCTGGCGCCATGGCCATCGCGCATCAACGCGGTATCGTCCATCGCGACATCAAGCCTGCGAACCTCTGGCTGACCGACGGCGATGCGCACCGCGCCGTGGTTCTGGATTTGGGCCTGGCTCGCCCGGTGTCACGGCCGAAATTGGCGCTCAGTGTCACCGGAGCCGTCATGGGCACGCCGGGCTACATGGCGCCCGAACAGGCGCGTGGATCGCCCGACCTGGACGTGCGCGCCGACGTGTTTTCGCTGGGCTGCGTGCTGTACGAGTGCTTGACCGGCAAACCCGCGTTCGACGGCGAACACGTCACGGCCATCCTGGCCAAGATTCTGTTCGAGGATGCGCCGCGCGTCAGCTCGCTCCGCGAAGACGTCCCGCCAGCGCTCGAGCAACTCGTGCACTTGATGCTGGCGCGCAAGGCCGCCGAACGCCCCGCGGACGCAGGTGCCGTGGTCGAAGCACTCGCCAACATCGAGCGCCGCGCCGGGCGCGACGCGACGCAGCGGAATTCCATGCTGACGCGTCCAACGTCGCTCACTTATCGCGAACAGCGTGTGCTGTGCGTGCTGATCGCTGATCGTGCCACGGCGCGCTCGGGCCTCACGCTGACGCTGGCCGATGACGCCAGGCCCGAGAGCGCGGCGCTGCGCGCCATCGCCGAGCAACACGGCGGTCGGCTCGAGCTGCTCGTGAACGGCTGCGCGATCGCGACCTTCTCGTCGGCCGGCCATGCGCCGGACCTGCTCGCTCAAGCGGCGCGCTGTGCGCTCGCCTTGCGCCCGATGTTGCCCGGACTGTGCTTCGCGCTGGCTACGGGCCGCGCGCTGTTCGCCGAAGCACTACCGGTCGGGGAAGCGGTGGAGACCGCGGCGCGCTACTTGACGCGCACAGAGCCGGGCGAGATCCGCCTGGACGACGTGAGCATCGGCTTGCTCAACGCGCGCTTCCGCGTGGAAGGAGGCTGCTTGACCGGCGAGCAGGAGCTGCCTTCCGGCAATCGCTTGCTGCTCGGCAAGCAGACGGCCTGCGTCGGACGCGAGTGGGAGCTGAAGACGCTGGAAACCGCGCTCGCCGAGTGCATCGAAGCTTGCTCTCCGCGCGTCGCGCTCGTCACCGCTCCTGCGGGCCTGGGTAAGTCGCGCCTGCGTCATGAATTTTTGCGCCGGCTCGACGCGCCGGACGCCGAAGTCTGGATGGCGTCCGGCGATCCGATGCGCGCGGGTGCGCCGCTCGGCTTGCTGGCTCAGGCGACGCGCTCCTCCTTCGGCATCCATGGCGGTGTACCGGTCGCGCTGCAAAGAAAGACCATTCGCGCGCGCGTCGAGCACGCGATCGAACCCCGCGAAGCGGCACGCGTGGCGGAGTTTCTCGGCGAGCTGATCGGCGCACCATTTCCCGGAGAAAACAGCGTGGCTCTTCAGGCAGCGCGCCGCGACGCGATGCTGATGGGCGATCAGATGCTGCACGCCTGGGAGGACTGGCTGGACGCCGAATCTCAGCAAGACCCCGTGATTCTCATCTTCGAGGATGTGCATTGGGGCGATCTTCCGACCGTCAAGTTCGTCGATGCCGCGCTCCGCAAGTTGAACGATCGAGCGATTTTCGTGCTGGCGCTCGGACGACCCGAGATCCATGAAAAATTTCCGCGCTTGTGGGCGGAACGCGGTGCGGTCGAAATCAATCTGCGGCAGTTGACGCGCAAGGCCTGCGCGCAGCTGGTACGCCAAGTGCTGGGCGAAAAGCCGAGCTCGGAGCTGGTCGACCGGGTCGTGGAACGCGCCGAAGGCAACGCTTTCTATCTGGAAGAGTTGATCCGCACGGTGGCGGAAGGCAGCGACGATCTGCCGAGCTCGCTCATCACCATGCTGCAGTTTCGGCTGGCGGCGCTGTCAGACGAATTGCGCCTGATCTTGCGCGCGGCCAGCGTCTTCGGTGGCGCTTTTCACGGAGGCGCGGTGGCGCTGATGCTGGGCGGCAGCCCGCCGAGCGCATTGCAGGCGAGTCTCGAGGAGCTCGTGGAGCGGGAGTGGATCGGCAAAGGCCGCGAATCGCGCTTTGCAGGTGAGGTCTCCTACACGTTCCGCCACGACCTCGTGCGTGAAGCGGCGTACGCCACTCTCACCGAAGGCGATCGTGTGCTCGCGCACCGCCTGGCCGCAGATTGGCTGGAACGAGCCGGCGAAACAGAAGCCATCGTGGTCGCCGAACATTGCAAACGCGGCGGCGATCTGACGCGCGCCGTACGCTGGTACCAGCGCGCCGCCGAGCAGGCCCTGGAGAGCAACGATCTCGAGGCCGCCATCGCGCGCGCCGAACGCGCCGCGGACTCTGGCGCCGTCGAGGGCACGCTGGGCGCCTTGCGCGTGCTGCAAGCGGAAGCGCACAACTGGCGCGCCGAGTGGAGCGAAGGAGAACGCCGCGGCCTTCAGGCCATGGCACTGCTACCAGCTGGCAGCCCGCTGTGGGGTCACGCGCTACATCAGGCCTTCTGGGCTGGAATTGCGCTGGGCAAGAGCGACGAGATCGAAGTGCTGGTCGACCAGCTGCTGGCCAACGCCTCCAAACCGCTCGATCGGCTGCATGCCATCGCACACGCGAACATCGCCCAGCACCTGCTCTTGCTGAATAAGAAGGAGCGCGCGCTGACCGTGATCGAGTCGCTCACCACGAACCCGCCCTTGGACTCCGACCCGGTGGTCGAGGGCTCGAGCGCGCAGGCGTTCGCGCGTCGCGAGCTCATGGTCGGCAACACCGCCCAAGCGCTCAGCTTCTACACGGACGCTCTGGCGCACCTCCAAGTCGCAGGCGACGCGCGACAGGTGTGCATGGCACAGGTCAACCGCGGCTGGCTCCTCGCGCAGCTCGGCCAATACACCGAGTCGCAGAACGTGCTGCGGCAATCCGCGGCCGCTGCCAAGCGCCTCGGCCTGCACGGGGTGGGCGCCAACGCGCTCGTCGAGCTCGGCTTTGCGCTGGCCAACCTCGGCCGGCATCGCGAAGCGATCGCCATCGCCCGCGAGGGCATCGAAGCGCTCTCGGCGAACGAATACGCCGCACAGGCCGGCCAGGCGCGCATCTACATCTCACGCTTCTTGTACATGGTGGGCGACTTCCCGGCCGCCGAGCGCGAAGCCCGCGCCGCCCTCGGACAAACCAGCGACATCCCGACATTTCGCGCCAAAGCGCTGGCATCGCTCGCACAAGCACTCACCGTGCTCGGCAATCATCGAGACGCGCTGGTCGCGGCGAGCCAGGCTCTGGAAGTGCTGGACGCGGTGGCGGGCGTCGACGACTGGGATGCGTTCGTGCGCTTGGTTCACGCGGAAGCCGTGCAAGCTGCTGGGGACACCGAAAACGCGCGGCTCTTGCTGCGCGGAGCGCGTGATCGCTTGCTGGAGCGCGCGGCCCGCATCGACTCGCTGGCATTGCGGCAGAGCTTCCTCGAACAGGTTCCCGAGAACTCGCGAACCCTGCAGCTCGCCGCCAGCGACGCAGCCGAATAACAGTCGCCGTCGCTCGCACGCGAACGCTAGCGTCCTGATTCGAAACAGGCGGGACGTCGGACGTGGCTCATGCTCCCGAACAGAGACGCGAGCCTGCTCCGAAACGCGGCTATTGCTCGAATGATGCAACACCTGTCGTTTCGCTCCTCGCGCACGACAGAAAAATTCGAGCTTCTACGGGCTGTTTCGAACTCCGCCGGATTGAGCGCGCTGCCAGTTCGGGCAACGCGTATTTCGCCTCACCCTCTCCGATATCACTCTCCGATATCACGCCTTCGATTCGGCTACGTGCTCCGGCGGCATCCAACAAGGAATCGGCTCTTTGATGCGGCGAGCTCGGAAATTCATCAGACGCTGCAGGAGCTGCACGGTGACGCGCTGACCACGACTCACGAGCAGTGTGCCCGACTCGAGCGTCACGTCCGTGGCGAATATCATCCCAGGCCGCAGGTCCCGCAGGGTCAGAGATCGAACTCTCGAGGCGCCGTTTTCGCATTCCTTGCGCAAGGCTTCCACGACATCGCTGCCGTAGAGTGCGGCGGATTGCTGCAGGATCCTGAGCGCGCCTTCCGGCGAGCCTTCGCGGGCCTCGGCGACGCTGAAGTCGTGGAGCGCGCGTAGAATTCGCGCGCCGATCGGAGGTAGTGCTCTCGAGCCCTGTCCTCGCTCGGCTCCCGGAAGCCACAGGTGCTGGTGGTCAAGTACGTCTTTTACGCTTTCCAGGCGAGGAATGTGCGCGAGCACGCGCTCGGCGACGGCTGGCACCTGAGCCAGCATCTCGACCTCCGCAGAATCGAGCACCTCGCCGCGGTTCAACTTTGCCGTCACGTCGTTGGGCAAGACAACGTAGCCGACCGTGGCCAGCATGCACGCCACCTCGACGTGCCAGGGATCGGGAACGCCCAGTCGCTCGGCGATGGCGCGGGCGCGCTCGTAGCGCTGCGGTCCGCGGCCGAACGCTTCTGGATGTGCGAGCGCGAGCACCTCGGTTAGCGCGCGCACGCTGCCGACGAGCGTCTGCTCGAGAAGGACCTTCTCGGCCGTGATCAGGCGGTGGTGCGCGACCGCGTTCTCGAGTGCCGAAATCAGCGTGTGCTGGCCACAAGGCTTGGCCAGGAAGCGAAAAATCTGGCCCTCGTTCACCGCTGCGATCGCCGCGTCCATGTCGCTTTGGCCGGTGAGCAGGACCCGCACCGTGTCGGGTGCGAGCCTGAGGAATTCGGCCAGCAGTACGGCGCCGGTCATCCTCGGCATGCGCATATCCGAGAGCACGACGTCGAATCTCTCGCCGCGCGTCACGCGCGACAGCGCCTCTTCTCCACTGCTCGCAGTAGTGACTTCGAACTTGCCGAATAGTAAACGCTGGAGCCCCTCGAGAATTCTGGGCTCATCGTCGACGCACAGAACGCTGCCCATCGTCATGCTGGTTCCCCCTGAGCATCGGGTGAGCTGAAGCCCGGAGTTTCAGGCGTATCGCCCGCGTGCGGAAGCGCGACATGGAAGGTCGTTCCAACGCCCGTCTCGGTGTCAAACGTCAAGCTGCCCTGGTGTTTCTCGACGACGATCATCCGGGCCATCGTCAGCCCTTGCCCGATACCTTTGCCGACTTCCTTGGTCGTGAAGAAAGGGTCGAAGATCTTCGAACGCAGATCCTCGGGTATGCCGGTTCCCGTGTCACTGATGCTCACCACCACCTTGTCTTGCAGAGCGCGCGTGGTGATTTTGATCCGGCCGCGTTGACCGGTACGCGCGCAGACATCTGCTATCGAGTGCGCCGCGTTGAGCAGTAGATTCAGGAAAACCTGTTTGAGGTCCCCTGGGTAGCAAAGAACGCGAGGTAATGTCCCCAAGTCGAGCTCGACGTCCGCGACGTACTTCAGCTCGTTGTTCGACACGCTGAGCGTGTTGGTCAGCTCGAAATTGATGTCCGCCTCACAGCGCTCGCCCTGGTCCGGATGGCCGAACTCCGTCAGTGCACGAACCAGCGCGGTCACGCGTGTCGTGCCCTCCTGGATGGCGTCGAGCGCGGGCCGCACGTTCTTGGAAACGAACGCCAGACCGGCTCTTGCTTCGGCGTCACGTATCTCCGCGACGTCGGCGGCGGACACAGCGCCGCCAGCGGCACGCTGCACGAATAGCTGATACTTGTCACATAGCGCCAGCACGTCCTCGAACGCCGCGCGAATGAAATGCATCTCGTCACCAATGAACTGAATTGGTGTATTGATCTCGTGAGCGATCCCCGACGCGAGCCGCCCGACGGATTCCAGTTTTTGCGCGTGTCGCAGCTCGAGCTCCAGGCGCTTCCGGTCCGTGATATCGCGGCTCACTCCAAGGGTTTTTTTCACCTGACCGTAGCTGTCGAAGATCGGTACCTTGACGGTGTGAACGGTCAGGACCTTGCCGTCGTGGCATGTGAGAGGCTCTTCCGGAATCTCCAGGCTACGTCCAGTCGAAAACACGTAGAGATCGTCTTTGACGTATTGCTGGGTGTGATCCGCCGCCGTGAACGGCGCATCGACGATGCCCTTCAGCTGCGTGACGGTCATCCCGTATGTCGCGAGGAAGGCCTTGTTGGCCCACTCCAGGCGTGAATGCTCACCTTTCAGGAACACCATGTCGGTCATGGCGTCCAGGATCTGTTGCAGCATGCCTTCGGCATCGCGGACTCTGCGCATGACGCTGGTCACGTCGATCGCAAATCCCGCGGTGCCCGGTTCCCCGCTGTCGTTCGGCCCCACGAGAGGAAACTTCGCGGAGTACCAGTGGCGTGTGCCGCCATCGTTGTCAGGAATTTCCTCGAAGACCTCCAGATTCTCGCCGGTGCGTCGCACCCGCTCGTCATGAGCGCTCAGAGCGGCCGCTACGTGCTTCGGCAAGAGCTCGGCGTCGGTCCGCCCTAGAATTTCGAGTGCCGGCCTTCCGATCGACTGCGCGGCCGCAGGATTTACGTACAGGTACCTGCCCGTGGCGTCCTTGTACCACCACGCGCCGGGAAGCTGGGACGCGAACGAACGGAAGTCAGCGAGCTCGGTTTCGGGGCATCCGCCTGCGCTCGAGAGAGCGGTTTGGAGCCCGGACAAATCGCTCATCGAGTTCCCCTCCAGGTCATGCGAGCACCTCGCGAACCTTTCGCGCGAGCGCCTCCGGCGTGATCGGTTTTTGCACGAATGCGACCTTCGCCTCGAGAATGCCGTGGCGCATGACTGCGTCGTCCGTGTAGCCAGACATGTAAAGCACCTTCATCTCGGGACGGATCGACACCAGGCGCT
>DATHEN010000953.1:0-9699 GCA_035318565.1 Polyangiaceae bacterium | reverse complement strand
CCTGCACGCCAAAGCCCAGGCCGACAAGGTGAGCCGCACCGAGTTTGCGGCCGCGGCGGCGCTCTACGAGGTTTATCTGAGTCGCTTCGGCAAGAGCAGCTTTGCTTACGAGATTCAGTACAATCTCGCGGAGATCTACTTTTATCGCTTGGACGACGCTGCCAAGGCCGCGGACGCTTACATGGCCGCGGTGCGTTTGAACCCGCGCGGCAGGCTATCGCGCGATGCCTTGTACAACGCGCTCTCGGCGCTCGAGCAAGCGCGCTTCAAGGAGCTCGAAGCCGCGAAGGCCGCAGGTAAAAAGTCCGAGGAGTCTCCGACGGACAAGCGCTTGACGGAAGCCATGGAGCTGTACGTCAAGACCTACCCGAACGATCGGGACGTTCCCGAGCTCTTGTTCCGGCAGGGCAAGCTCTACTACGACTTCGAGATCTTCGACGTCGCCGTCCGGCAATGGGGTCTGCTCCTCGAGAAGTACCCCAACAGCCGTTATGCAGCGGGCGCGGGCGAACTGATCCTGGACTCGTTCAACAAGAGCAAGGACTACGACAACATCGAGACCTGGGCGCGGCGTTTGAAGACGGCGCCGTCGTTTCAGACCCCGGAGCAGCAACAACGCTTGAACACGTTGATCGTGCAAGCGGTGTTCAAGCAAGGCGAGCAGCTCGCCGCCGCGGAGAAACACGATGAAGCCGCGGCCGCGTATTTGCGCGCCGCAAAGGAGTTCCCCAGAGAGCCGCGCGCAGCGCAGGCCGCGGTGAACGCCGAGATCGAGGCGCGGCGGGCCGGTGATCTGGCCACGCTTTCAGCCGCTGCCACGCTGCTCGTCAATCAGCACCGGCAAAGGCCCGAAGCCGCCGAAGGCGTGTGGATCGCCGCCACGACGTACCAGGAGGTCGGGCTGTTCAGCGAAGCGGCGGACTATCACGCGATCGTCGTCGACAACTTCCCGAAGTACGAGCACCACAAAGACGCCGCTTACAACGCCGTGCTCCTGCGAACCACGGTCGGCGAACACGCCAAGGCCATCGAGAGCGGTAACAAGTACAAGCGCTACTACGCACGCGACGAAGCTGCCGACGAAGTCGCGTTCTTGATGGGCAAGGCCCATGAAAAGGCCGAAAAGTGGCAAGACGCCGAAGCGCTCTACGATCGCTACTCGAAGAGCGCGCGCAGCGCGAGCGCGCAGATCGAAGCGCTGGTGAGACTTGCAACCGTGCGCATCAAGCGCAATGACGAGCGCGGCGCGGCAGGGGCTCTCGACCGCGCTCTGCAGGTCTACAAGCTGCACCGCGGGCAGCTCGACGACGATGGCAAGTACTTCGCCGCCAAAGCGCGTTACATGCAGGGTGAGCGGATCCTGTCGCAGTTTTCCAAAGTGAAGATCGAAGGCGACGTCAAACAGCTGAAGCAGCGTTTGAAGCAGAAGAGCGAGCTCTTGAAGCGCGCGGCCGATGCGTTCCTATCGACGGCGGAAATGGGGGTCGCGGAATGGACGACCGCGTCGCTCTACCAGATCGGCTTCACGTACGATTCGTTCGCCAAGGCGCTGCTCAACTCGCCGCCGCCATCGAGTCTGAGCGAGGAGGAAAAGGAACTCTACAAACAGTCGATCGAAGAGTTCGTGATCCCCATCGAAGAGCGCGGGCTCGAAGCCTACGAGAGCGGCTGGCTGAAGGCGATCGAGCTCGGCATCTTCAATTCCTGGACGGCGAAGATGCGCGAAGCGCTCGGGCAGTTGAACGCGGAGCTCTATCCCCCGCTGAACGAAACCGGCTTCCAGCTGCGCTCGAGCGGGCAAGCTGCGCTGCCTTCGCTCATCGACGGCCTGCGCCGTGCCCGCGATGGCCGTAGCGAGAGTTACCTCGTGCCCGTGGCCGCGGTGAAGGGAGCCGAGCGCGACTCCGCTGCAACTCGAGCGGCACCGAAGGAAAAAACCGAAGCGGCCTCCGCTTCGGCCGAAGGCCCGCAAGAAGCCGAAGAAGAAACGCCCAAGGAGACCAACGGAAAGAAGGGCGCAGCCAAGTCGAAGCGCAAGCAGCCCGCGAAGCGCAAAGGGGCCAAGCGCTGATGCAAACGGTTCGTCGCAAGGCTCCGCTTCGGCAGCGGGCATTCCACGGCTCAGCCGGCGTGCTGCTCGCGCTCACGCTCGTGCTCACGGCTTGTGGTGGAGGAGCAGCCCGCAGTAAGGCGCCCGCGCTGCCGCCTGCCAATCCCCACGCAGTGGACAAGCTGGCTCAGGGCGTCGCGATCGCCAAGGATCCCGGCAGCGGCTCGCGGGCGATAGCGCTCTTGCGTGCGGCCGTGAACGCGGACGGCAAACTCTGGGAGGCGCGTTACAACCTGGGGCTGCTCTTGGCGGAGAGCGGTGATCTGGCGGAAGCAGAAAAGCAGCTCAGCGAGGCACGCGTGCTCGCCCCGAACGCCGAAGACGTGGTCGTCGCGCTGGCGGAAGTGCAAAGGCGGCGCGGCGACCCGGACTCCGCGGCGTCCGAGCTCCTCGAATTCGTCAAGTCGCAGCCGCGAGCCGTGGCTGCTCGGATCGCGCTCGTGGCGGCTCTGCGCGACAGCGGCGACATCGATTCGGCCATCAAACATGCGCGCGAAGTGCTGGTACGCCGTTCGCGGGATCCGAATGCGCTCGCCGAGCTGGCGCTCTCGCACCTGGCGCGCGGCGAAGTGGACACCGCCGAGCTGCTCGTCGGAGAGGCGCTGAAAGCCGACGCGAAGAGCGCCGTGGCCGAGCGCACCGCAGGCCTGATTGCCTTGAAGCGCGGGGACGATGCGGTTGCGTTTCAGCATTTCGCCAAGGCGAGCGAGCTGGATCCGAAAGACACTACCGCGCGTTCGAACATGGCAACGGTGCTGCTCTTGGCCGGCGTTTACGATCGTGCGGCGCAAGAATTTCGCGGCGTGCTCGAGGCGAAGCCCAAGGATGTGGATGCCATGATTGGCCTGGCAGCGGCGCGACGCGGCCAGGGCAAACGCAACGATCAGGGGCCGTACGAAGAGGCCGAGCGTCTACTGCAGGAGGTGCTGCAGATGGAACCCAAGAACCTGGCCGCGACGCTGAACTTGGGCCTCCTCTACGCCGACTTTCTGCAGAAGCCGGCTCAGGCCAAGCCATTGCTGCAGCGATTTTTGGACGAGGCACCCAAGAATCATCCGTCGCGCGCCGTAGCTCAGAAGAAGTTGACGGGAAGCGCGGCAAAAAAGTAGTGGCTGCGGGAATCTGGCCGCCGCGAACTGCCACTGCGTGGCAACCAGCCACGTGCTTCGACGCGAAGCGCCCGGCTCGTGGGCCGTAGTTTCGAGGGCTTGCCATGGCGCCACCGTGCGGCATGACCTGTGCAGTGGGGCTCGCGTGCGACGCAGGGTGCCTCGTGGCTTGCGGCGCAGTTCTGTCGCAGACGCTTCTGGTTTTCGATTTCGGGGTTCGTATCGCTTGGCTTGACTTGGGTTCGCTTACTTGAAAAAGGGCTGATTCACTTACTTAATCCTGGAGCCGCACGCTGCCAGCCAATCCCGGGGCGGGCAGCGTGGGTCGCTCTCAGCCGGTCCGCGCGTGACAATCGGCCCCACGCGCGGACCCGCGAATAAACCGGGGCGCGCGGGCCAGGTCCCGATCGTTGCGTGTAACCTCGCAGAATCACGAGACTTACTGTCGTAGAGGTTGACGCTCCCGATTGCGTTGACCAGCATCGGACTTGCCCGAAACCCGCCGTCTTGCGAAGGTCCACCCGCCATGTTCGGCCCAAATTCGAGAGCTCCTGCTGCGCTGGCGCTGTTTGCTTCGCTGCTCGGGCTGGTGTTCGCGTCGTACTCGACCTTCGACTACGCCAAACACCTCGATCGCCGGCTGCATGACGTGCACTGCAGCTTCATCCCCGGCCTGCCCGCCACTGCCGAGGCTGAAGCCTGCCGCGCTGCCATGTACAGCCCCTACTCGGCGCTGCTCCGCGAGCAGTACTGGGGTGGCATTCCGATCTCCCTGTTCGCCCTGGGAGCCTTCACCTTTTTCGTCGGTTTCAGCCTCTACCTATTGATCGCCGGCGGAGGCGCCCCGCGTCGCGCGGTGATTTTCTTCGCGGTCATCGGCGTCACCCCGCTTTTGGTCTCGCTGCTGATGCTCGGCATTTCGGTGACGGAGCTCGGAACGCTCTGCAACACCTGCGTGGGCATTTACGTTTCGTCGTTCCTGCTGGCGCTCGGCGGCATGGTCAATCTCCTGACCCTTCGCGAGCCGCGCGTGGCGCCCTATCCGCCCGACTTGGCCGGCTATGACCCGCGCAGAGACGCCGTGCCGGCATCGACGCGGCCGCAGGTGAGCGGGCTCTTGCCGCTGGCTTGGTTGACCGCGCTCGGGCTCGTCACGATCGTCCCGTCACTCGTGTACGCGAGCACGGTCCCGGATCACCGTCCGTATTTGACCAAGTGCGGGGTCATCAAACAAGCCGAAGAGAAGAACGACACCCTCGTCAAGCTACGCACGGCGCGCGCCATGCAGCCCGCCACTCTGTTCGAGGACCCGCTCTGTCCGACGTGCAAGGCGTTCCACGAGCGCCTCGTGCAGGAGGACATCTTCGATAAGCTCAACGTCCAGCTGGTGCTCTTCCCGCTCGACAGCGCCTGCAACTGGATGCTCGATCGCCCGTTGCATCCTGGCGCGTGCACCGTTTCGAAGGCCGTCCTGTGCGGCGGGGAGCGCGCCCGCGAAATCCTCGAGTGGGCCTACTCCGACCAGGAGTACCTCACGCGGGCGGGCAAAGCCGGCGAGCCCACGCTGCGCGCCGTCATTCAGGAGCGCTGGGGTCCGGACATGATTCGCTGCATCGACGATCGCATGACGGAGGTGCGTTTGAACCGGCACTTGCACTTCGCCTCGGACAATTCCATCCCGGTCTCGACGCCGCAGGTGTACCTCGGAAAGCAGCGCATCTGCGACGAAGACACGGACGTTGGCCTGCGCTTCACGCTCGGCCAGCTAGCACCGGAGCTCCTCCGATGACCACCGCCCCTCAAGGTTCGCGCGTGTTCGCAGCGCTGTTCGGCTTTGCGGCCACGGCGCTGCTCGTGGTTGCGCTGAGCGTGGCACTCAAAGTCTCCGTGGCGTCGGCGCGCCAGCGCCTTTTGACCCCCGAGGCGGAGAAGCCCAAGGTGGCCATTGCGAACCAAGCCGAGGTGGCTTACTGCACGCCCCGTTTCAAACAAGTGCTGGAACGCGTGCTTCACTCGTGCGGCCTGGCAACCGGGGAAGCACGGCGTGGATGCCAGCCGGCAGACGTGAAGAACTTTGCTTCGATCAGCGACGCGGATTTCAACGAGCTGTTCACGCCGCTCAAGGATCGCGGCGCGGTCATTCTGTTCGACGTCGGCAAGGAAGAGCTGGACGATCGATCCAAAAAAATCCTCGAGGACAAGTGGTTCGAGCGCAAGGGCGCGCGCTACTTCTTCGTCGTGGCGCGAGCGTCCAGGACCGGCACGCAGGCCGCCAATCGCGCGCTCTCGCACCGGCGCGCCAACTCCATTCAGTTTCACCTGACCGAGGTCGCGAAGGATCCGGAGATCGACAAGAAGGTGGGGCTCTTGTGGCTCGGCAACGAGTTCGCCCAGCTTTCCAAAGACTATTGCGGCTGGCCGACGTCTCGGCCCGAAACGAAGTGCGACGAAGAGTCCATCAACCGCAGCGCCTTCGTTTCGTGGGTAGATTGCAGGCTTTGAGCATGATGCGACAACTCGCGCGTGCGTTGGCTGCATGCGCCGTCTCGTTCCCGCTGATCTGCGCGTCAGCTTGCCAGCAGGGTGAAAAGAAGAAGCCGCCCACCGTCACGCGAGAACGCAGCCAGGCCGTGGAGCTGGCTCCAGGGGCCACGCCAGAGCCTGCACCTTCCGCGCGTGCAGTGGCAGAGGCGGCAGCGCCGGCCAAACCCGCGCGCAAGCTGTGTGATGGTCAGCTCTCCCTGCAGCGAGCATTGCCGAAAGCGGCGCTCGGGCGCGCCGCAGCGCCAGGCACAGCGCAGCCCCCGGGTGCGCTACCCGTAGGCAATGGAGTTTGGACGTGGCTCAACTTCTGGGCTGCGTGGTGCGTGCCCTGCAAGGAAGAAATTCCTCGGCTCAAATCCTGGGAGCAGCGCCTGAACGCTGCGGGCAAGTCGTTTCAGGTCGTGTTCGTGTCCATGGACGACGACCCGCGCCAGCTCCAGGACTTCTTGAAGACTCAGCCGGCGGAAGGTCTGCGCTCCACGTACTGGCTGCGCGAGGGTAAAGAGCGCGCGGACTGGTTGAAGAGCGCAGAGCTGCCAGACGATCCAGGGCTGCCGCTCCACGTGCTGGTTGACGGCCGCGGTCGTGCGCGCTGTGTGATCGATGGCGCCGTAGAAGACACCGACTTCGAACAACTGCGCGCGCTCATCGGCGGCTGATCCGCCGATGTCGCGCGCGCTCCCCAGCGTCGACGTTCCGGGCTCACTCGAGCGCGCTCTCTCGCGGGGTCACCCCTGGGTTTACAGAAATCACGTGCCTTCGAATTTTCGGGCACCAGCCGGCTGGGTGCGGGTGAAGGCCGGCCGCTTCGTGGGATATGGGCTGTGGGACGAGAGCTCGCCGATCGCGCTGCGCATGTTTTCTGCGCGCGGCGTGCCCGACGCCGCGTGGCTCGGCGAGCAGGCGGCGCGAGCGCTCGAGCTGCGAGCTCGGCTGCTGCCGGAGCGTACGACGGCGTTCCGCTGGCTTTACGGCGAAGGTGACGGGCTGCCCGGCATCACGGTGGACGTGTACGGCGAGTACGCCGTCATCGTCACGTATGCCGACGCGCTCGAGCTGCTCTTGCCGGACCTGGTAGCAGCGCTGCGGCAAAACCGTGCGCTCGCCGGTATCGTGTTTCGGCCGCGTGAGGGCGCGCTGCGCTGTTTGTGGGGACGAATGCCGCCACGCGATCTGATCGTGGAGGAACGCGGCGTGCGCCTGCAGGCGAACCTGCACGAAGGGCAGAAGACGGGGTTGTTTTTGGATCACCGCGACAACCGCGAGTTCATCCGCGGCGCAGCGGCAGGCATGCGAGTGCTGAACTTGTTTGCTTACACCGGCGCGTTCTCACTGTTCGCTGCGCTGGGAGGCGCGAGCCACGTGACGAGCGTAGACGCCGCCGCCCCGAGCATGGCGGCCGCTCGCGACAACTTCGCCCTCAATGGACTGAACGCGGACGCGCACGCCTTCGCGGTCGGCGACGTGTACGAGTTCTTGTCTCAATCGCAGTCACGCCGCGAGCTCTTCGACGTCGTGGTCTGCGACCCGCCGAGCTTTGCCAAGAACAAGGAACAGAAAGCCGGCGCTCGCAAGGCGTACGCGCGACTCAACGCGCGTGCGCTCGGCAGCGTTCAGCGCGGCGGCCTGTTCGCCGCGGCGAGCTGCACCGGGCCGATCGGTCCGGAGGAATTCCGGGTATTGTTGGCCGAAGCCGCCGACGCCGCAAAACGCCGCTTTCAGATCATCCACGACGCTGGCCAGGCCATCGACCACCCGGTGATGGCGCATCACATCGAAGGCCGCTACCTGAAGTTCGTCGTGGGCCGAGTGCTGGATCTGGCCTGAGCGCGCCGGGCTACTCGTTGATCACGGACATGAACATGTTCGAGATCTGCTGATGCCCCACGGGATTCGGGTGGATGCAGGTCAAGTCGAACCAATTTTGCTGATTCGGTCCGCGGTAGCACGGAGCATTCCGGTCGGTGCTCTTGTAGCCGTGTCCGCAGAATGCCTCCGCCAGCAGCAGCATGTCCGTCTGGGTTTCGACGGCGATGCGCATGTACTGCTCGTTCGCGCGAATCAAGATGTTCTTGAGCGCGTTCGTATCTTGCCAGGGTGTCCCGAGCCCGGCTGCTGCCGCCGCGGGGCAAACGCTGGTGTCCGCCGTGCCGTCCGTGAACTCGTAGTTGTTCGCGAACACGATGAACACGCCGTTCGGGAACTTGGCTGGATCGCCCTTGAACCATTGCACCGCATTGCGCATGTAGGTCACGAACTGCTCGGTCTGGGCGAAGAGCTCGGTGTAGGGCGGCGCCATCGTCGCGCCCTTCTTTGCGATGTTGGCGATGTCGTTGCCGCCCATCGTCACGATCACCAAGGTGCGCTTGCTGCGTTCACTCTCCGGAAAGCAGAGCTCGATCTGGCCGCCGTCGCGGATGAAATCATCCGTGCGCGCGCCCCACTCGGCGCAGCTGGCAAAGGCGCCGGAGGTGCGTGAGAGCGACGTGCCGTTGATGACATCGAGGTTCTTCCAGATTTCGTCGGGCGGCTGAATGCCGAACTTCTGCGCGAGGGCCAGGGCCAGGCGCGTCCGGTAAAACTCGGGAATCCCGCTCGGCGGCGTACCGACCGTGATGGAATCGCCGAGGAAGACCACGCGCTGCACGCCGCTGATGTTCTGGTGATTCGTGCCGTTGCAGTGCCGGCCGAGCGTCGGACGAAATTGGTCGTAGTCCACGTCGGGCGCCGCGGCGGCGTTGACGAAGTCGTCCGCAAAGCACTGGGTGGCCGTGGGCGGAGGTCCGCTGCCGCTGCCTGCGGCACCGCCCGTGCCTCCCTGAGGAGGCGAGCTGCAAGCGAGCCCGAGCCCGAGTGCGAGGCACAACGCAGCGACTTCACCCTTCGTACATCGTGGTCGGCTCTGCGCGATCATGCGCGCAAGTGTAACAGCGAAGGCTTTGCGTCCGAAAAGCAGTTGGGCGCGCTCACGTCTTCGCGAACCGTTGAAGTATTGCCGGTTGAAAAGAACGTGTTCTGACGCCAACACGCGAGAAATGTTCTGTCACGCGAATCGCGGCTTCAGAACGTGTAACGCAGGCTCGCTCCGCCGATCCAGGCGAGCGGCGTCTGGTCGTTCAGCTCGCGTGAGAACAGATTCGGATAATCGCGCACGCCGCCGTGCACGGCGAGCGCGTAGTGCGGGCTGACTTGGTACCACTCGAGCCCGATGCTCGCGCCGAAGTACGGGCTGAGCGCGTCCGCGTCGCGATAGCCGTAGGTGGAGAGCACGTCGTCGGAGACTTCCGCCATGCCCAAGCTGCCCTGCGCGTACACGCCGAAGCGATCGGTCGGCTTGAGCGTGAAGCGTCCTCCGGCTCCGAATCCGTACAGCGCGAACGAGCGTGGCTCGGGCGGCGGACTCGCATAGCTGGTGCTGGAGAACACGACGTCGCTCTCGGCGAACACCATCAACCACGAAAAAGGCTCGAAGCCGAACTGCACGTGGAACCACGGCGAGGTCGGCGATACATTTTTCATCGCGCCGAGGTGACCGAACGCTCCGACGCTGCCTTCGAGCACGAAGCCGTGATCGCGAGGTGGCGGTGGCGGAGCCTCGGGCGGCTCTTCGACATTCGCCACGTCGCGCGTGCCGGGCACTGCGCGGGCGTCGAGCCAGGCTTCGATTTCCTGTTCGGTCATCTGCCGAGTCGGCGGTTCGTCCGCCGCGAGCGCTGGCGCCGCTGCGAACGCGATCAAAAGCCCCGGCGCGCCTGCGATGAGAACGCGCGCGATGGCGTAGCGGGGAACCCTTCGAAGTTCGCTCATGCGAGTGGACGGATCTCGCAGGCTAGCTCGACCGGCGCGAGAGGTCAGCCCATGAAGTCGGCTCTCGACGTCAGGCACGTCAAGGCGAGCCCCGCGGCCCGAATGGCTTCGGCGCCGCCTTCTTGACGA
>DATHEN010000952.1:0-2192 GCA_035318565.1 Polyangiaceae bacterium | reverse complement strand
TCACGTACTGTCTCCCCGCGCAACGGACGCGCCGCTACGTGACTGGATCAGAGTTCGTGATTCACTCTGCCGTGTCGTGTGGCACCGAGCGTGATTCACTCAGCACATAGCGCGCGAAAAGCCGGCGCGTTCTCGCGCCGTCACGAGCGGCATGTCGCGTGCACTGCGCGAGCCATGCTCGAGCGACTCCGCCCTTCCTCGATGTGGCCTTTCTTCCTGTGCGTCTTGGCGTTGCTCGGCGCTTGCGGCTCGCCCGAAGAAGTAGCCGATAGCGCGAAGAAAACGCCGGCGCCGAGCAACGCGGTCAAACAGGCGCTCGTCCTTCAGAGCTATCGAGACACGGTGCTCGGCGACAGCCCGACCGGTTACTGGCGGCTCGGCGATACGGACAACATCGCGCGCGATGCTTCGCCGGTAGGGCGGAATGGCACGTACCGGGGTCTGCACACCGACTCGCGTCTTCCAACGCGGGGACTGTCCGGGGCGATTCGAGATGACGTCGACACCGCAGCGCGCTTCTTCATCTGGAACAACTACGCGCACTGGCCGGTCACGGACTACAACTGGGTCGAGGTTCCGCATGACGCCAGTCAGTCTCCTGCGAAGCTCTCCCTGGAAGCGTGGGTGACCCTGACACCGGGGGGGATCCCGCAGACGTACTCCTCGATCGTGATGAAAGCGGACCGAACGTTCGAAGACGGGTACGGCCTCTACTACTACGGTTACAACGTCTACTTTTACGTTGGTGGGCGCAACAGGCGAGTGGCAATACCGATGCCCACGAGCGCCGTGTTCGCGTCGTACCGCCACGTCGTGGCGACCTACGACGGCATCAACATGCGTGTCTATTTGGACGGGGTCCTTCAGGGCACGCTTTACGCGCCCGGGGTGTCCACCGCGAGTGCCGCTCCCCTCACGATCGGCAAGGGTCCGTACCTTGGCTGGCAGGGCCTCATCGACGAGGTCGCCACTTACGACTACGCGCTGTCGCTCGAGCAGATCCAGGAGCACTATCGCGCCGCGGCGCCGTCTCCGATCGCCCAGGTGAATGTCAGTAAGACGACCGTCTGCGACGGCGAGACGTTTCAGGTCGCGGTCTCCACGAACTCCCTGCTCGACCCGCCTCCCACGGTCACGATCAACGGCCTCACGGGGACCACTCGGTACATGCAGTTCCGGGGCAAGGGGCAATACTCGGTCATCGCGACCGGCACATCTGGCGCGAACACAGCCACCAAGACTGTCCCCATTACGGTGGTGGAGTGCCCAGATCAGAAGTTCGCCAAGGTGATCGTCCGAGCGAGCGGCTACCGTCCGTACGAGGCCGCGTTCGAGGTCGTAAACGCCGACGAGCTCCAGGGGACGAACCGCCGCTTCGTGTGGGATTTCGGCGACGGCGCTAGCTCGGACAAGACCGTCCCGTACGTCACGCACTCGTACGCGACGGCGTTACGAGCCGATCTCCCGATCCTTTCGTTCATCGCCACGCTGCGCGTGAAGCGTGACGGGGTGCCCGATCTGGTCACGACCAAAACGGTTACGTTCAAGAACCTATACGCGGAGACGAAGCCGCTCGGCCACGCGCGTATGCTGGTGACGAACACGACCGAGCTCGGCGTGGACGGCAAGGGGCTCACCGGCTACTTCCAGATCCAGAATCAGGAGTCGTTCCCGGTCAGGCTCACGCAGCGCTCCTATCAAAAGCACTTCTGTGATCCCAGCCGCGAGCCGGAGTCCCTGCCTGTCGAGGCCATCGACCTCACCATCCCCTCCGCGAGCATCGCGGAGCAGCGAGTCGACCTCGAGCGCGCGCGGTTCGGGCGCGATGTGTGCGCGGTCACCGTCCACCTGACGGGCACGCTTCCCGATGGCGCGGAGCTCCGCGCGGCGGCGTCCCTCGAGATCCCCTCGGCGGTGGCGCCCAAGGGAGTATTCCAGCCCGAGCTCGCGCAGCTTTTGAACGCGGTCACGTTCTACGGCTTCGTGCCGAACGCGAACCACGTCACCGGGGAGCAGCTCCGCACGCTGGAGAAGCAGGGGCTCATTCAGCTTCCCCCGCAGCCGGAAGACGAGGGTGACGTGCTCGCCCTCGAGGACGGAGACGCGGTCGGGCAGGTTTGCCACCCGGAGGACCAACCGCCGCGCGCGGGGCTGAGCTGCGAGGTCACGGACGAGTGGACGGTTCAGGGCCC
>DATHEN010000951.1:0-3773 GCA_035318565.1 Polyangiaceae bacterium | reverse complement strand
CATGGACGTGGCCGTCACTGCCGAGGGCAAACTGAACCCCGCCGGTCACTTCGAGGCCAATCACATCATGGCCAAGTGTCCCTCCAAGTACGAGATGAAGGAGCGCAAAGCCAAGGGCGAAAGCGCTCCGCACACGGGCCTCACGACCCCCGCTGCTGCTCAACTGAAGAACTGACCGTATGTGGGATCGTTTTCTGCGTGCGTGTCGACGCGAGTACGTCGATCGGACCCCGGTTTGGTTCATGCGGCAAGCAGGCCGCTACATGCCCGAATACCGGGCCATCCGGCAGCGCTGCTCGTTGCTCGAGATCTGCAAACAGCCGGAGCTCGCCACCGAGGTGACGCTCCAGCCGGTGAAAGCGTTCGGCGTCGATGCCGCGATCCTGTTCGCGGACATTCTGCTGCCGCTCGAACCCATGGGCGCGCCGTTCGAGTTTCAGGCCGGCGAAGGCCCGCACATCTACGAGCCGGTGCGTGATGCGAAGGCCGTGGATCGCTTGCGTATCGTCTCGGCCGAGGAAGGGCTCGGGTACGTGCTGGACGCGGTGCGCATGGTGCGCCGTGAGCTCGACGGCAAGACGCCCCTGATCGGTTTTGCTGGTGCGCCTTTCACGCTGGCCAGCTATCTCGTCGAAGGGGGCAAGAGCTCCGGCTACGCGCTCACCAAGCGGCTCATGTACAACGAGCCCGAGGTGTGGAAGACGCTCATGTACAAGCTTTCGGAGGTCGTGCGGCGCTACCTGCGCGCGCAGATCGAAGCCGGTGCTCAGGCGGTGCAGCTGTTCGATTCGTGGGTGGGCGCGCTCTCGCCCGCCGATTATCGCGAGTTCGTGCAGCCGCACGTAGCTCACATTCTGCACGACCTCGAGAGCTGCTCGGTGCCCGTCATCCATTTCGGTACCGGCACGGCCACGTTGCTCGAGCTGCAACGCGCCGCGGGTGGAACGGTGATCGGCGTGGACTGGCGTATGCCCCTCGACGAGGCCTGGAAGCGTGTCGGCTACGACGTGGCCGTGCAGGGCAACCTGGAGCCGTTGCTGCTGAGCGCGCCGCGCCCGCTGCTCGATCGTCGCATCGACGAGATCCTGGAACAGGCCGCCGGGCGCCCCGGACACATCTTCAACGTGGGTCACGGCATCCTGCCCGAGACCTCGCCGGATGCCGTAAAGCACGTGGTGGACTACGTGCATACGCACACCGAGCCCGCGCGCTGAGGTTCGACGGCAAATCGCCATTCCCTTATGCGGCGCATGGACTAAACTCCCCGCCTCGCATCTTCCGGCGTCGTCTAACGGCAGGACAAGGGACTTTGAATCCCTGAATCATGGTTCGAATCCATGCGCTGGAACCGACCCTTCGACGTTGATTAAGCCTGCGGGCTCCGCTGCCGCAGGCAGTACTATTGGCGCGGGTACGGCAAGTGTCGGATCGCGACGAGAGCAGTGAGAGGCGCTTCATCGAGCGCCTGATTGCCCGCGACGAGCGTGCCTTCAACGAGCTCGTCCAGACTTACGAGCGGCGCGTGTATCTGTTGGTGTTCCGCATGCTCGGCCGTCGCGAAGAAGCCGAGGACATGGCGCAAGAAGTGTTCGTGCAGGTGTTCAAGGCGATCGGACAGTTTCGCGGTGAGTCGAAGCTGAGCACCTGGATTTATCGCATCGCCGTCAACGTGTGTAAGAACCGCGCCAAGTACTGGGTGCGCCGGCACGACGCGCAGCAGGACGAGTTCGAGAGCGCCGCGGAGCATTTGCCAGCCACCGATGCGCGCGCCGTCACGTTCGCGGAGGTGGCGCGTCCCGACCATGCGGTCGAAGGCTTCCAGATGGAGCGCATCGTGCAGCGCGCGATTTCCGAGCTCGAGCCGGACTTTCGCGAGGTGTTGATCCTGCGCGACGTGGAAGAGCTCAGCTACGAAGAGATCGCCGAGATCACGGGACTGGCGGACGGCACCGTGAAAAGTCGTATCTTTCGTGCACGCGCGCTCTTGAAGAGCAAAGTGGAACGAGCCCTCGGGGAGAAGATCCGATGAGCAAGTCAGACGACTCGGATGCGAAATCCCCGGCCGCGGACGCCGCAAATCCCGATCCGGCGGAGGCCGAGCGGGTGAGCGACGCGGAGCTGCGCGGCCTCTTGCGCGGCG
Organism: Polyangiaceae bacterium; assembly: GCA_035318565.1. Taxonomy (GTDB): domain Bacteria; phylum Myxococcota_A; class Polyangia; order Polyangiales; family Polyangiaceae; genus DATDJP01. Next base: position 1,633 of record DATHEN010000951.1, on the reverse strand, counting down.
CGCTCGTCAGCGACGAGTCGGCGCCGGACGTGTTGCGCGGCGTGCAGCAAAAGCTCCGCCAGCGCAGTCACGGCAAATTCTACGACGACGTCTGGAGCACCGCCGAACATCCGCCCGTCTACACCTACCTGCTCACGTCGGCGCTGATGCTCGCCGTGATCTTCGCGATCTACGCCGTGCTGATTCCGACCGCCGGCGAACCGTTACCCGTCACCAACGAACCCGCTCCCGTACAGATCATCTCACCGAGCCCATCTCGTGAATGAAATGGGTGCTCGTCTAGGCGGGCCGTGCGAAGCCGCGGCTATTCGATCCAGCGGGCGAGGACGCAGGTGATGTTGTCGGGCCCGCCGTTTTCGTTGGCGAGCTCGATCAGGCGATTCGTGGCTGCCGGTAGGTCCGGCGCGGACTGGACGATCTGCAGGATCTGCTCGTCCGTGACGGGACCGCTCAGCCCGTCGCTGCAGAGCAGCATCGCGTCGCCTGCGCGCGGCGCTTCGAAACGCGTGTCGACTTTGACGGTGTCCTTCATGCCGAGGGCGCGCACGATCACGTTCTTGTGCGGGAAGTTCGCGATCTCTTCCTCGGTGAGGCGTTTCATCTTCTTGTAGTCGTTCAGCAGCGAGTGATCTTCCGTGAGCTGCTCGATCTTCGCGTCGCGAATCCGATACACGCGGCTGTCGCCCACGTGCGCGACGTAGATGCCGTCTTCCACGGCAAACAGCGCCACGAGCGTGGTGCCCATGCCGCGCTGCCGCGCGTTGCGCTGAGCGGCTTCGTAGATACGCAGATTGCACAGCTTGATGCCGGTGATCAGGCGGTTCTCTTCGTAGCCCTTGCTGCGGTCCATCTTGTAGGGCCAGGTCCGCTCGGGATCGTCTGCAGTCGAGGCGAAAAACTCCTGCAGAGTATCGACCGCCATCTTGGAGGCGATCTCTCCAGAGGCGTGGCCGCCCATGCCGTCGGCTACGACGTACAGTCCGTACTCCGCGAAGATCGCGAAGTTGTCCTCGTTATGGGAGCGCTTGCGGCCGACGTCAGTCTGGCCTGCGACTTCAATGCGAAGTGGCCGGTTCACAGAAGGTCCTTCGCGCGTTTGTGTCGCGAGATTCAAGGCAGACCACAATCATCCTAGCAGGAGTGTTTCGCGTCAATCCCGGAAATTGCGCCGCGTCTCGGGGGGCAGGACGGCCGGACAAGGCGTCTCAAAATGACGCTTCTGGCGAGAGTTCTCCGCGAAAGCCGGCCCTCGAGCGGGCATTTAGTAGCCGGGAGAGCTCGGGCCGCTACCCGGGGCTGGCCGGGGTTTCGGCTTTGCAGCCGGAGCCTTTGTAGGGGCTACGGCTTTGCTCTTCATGGTGGCTTCCGGCGCAGCGCGAAGCTGCAGCGTTAGCTGCCGGAACTTGCCGCGTCCGAACAGCAGCAGCTGCACGCTATCGCCGACGGCGCGTTCGTTGATGACCTTGCCGAGCGCCTCGGGTGTGAGCACCGGCGTGCCGTCCACGGCGACTACGGTATCCGCGTTGTTCTTGTCGGCACCACCGCGCAAGCCAGCCGCACCGGCTGGACTCTTCGGATGCACGCTCAGCACGCGCACGCCACGCGCGGGGCCCACGTCCTCGGCTACTCCCTG